>JALOLX010000027.1 GCA_025455765.1 Flavobacteriales bacterium
GAACGTGACCCGTGGTTCCATCCGTGATCCCTACATGGAGGGCAACGAGGACTATGCCTATGGTTATGCCCGGGTGGGGCGCACCAAGCGTGTGGTGCGCGGCCTGCTGTCCACCTTCGCGGGTATTGGTACCGGTCTGCTGGTGCGGCAGTTCATCATCAACCCGAACCTGGAAGGCTATTGAGCGGAAGGCGCTCGGTGATGGAAGGTCTTTGGCGTGCCTGGCGCGTACAACGGTACGGGCTCCTTGCTCTCGGCGCTGGCGCGCAGACATGGTGGGTCATGCAGCACGTGGAGGCTGGGCTTGCGTTGCGGATGGCGACGGCGATCATGCTCGGGACGTGGGCGGCTTATCAGTTGATGCACGCGTTGCTGGCGGTGCCAGATGCAGTTCAGGGGATCGAACGGCGTGATGCCATCGCCGTTGCAGTGATGTTGGGCCTGGGTGCTGCGCTGCTCCTGCAGCCCTGGTGGCGACTGCTGCTTGCACTGTTGCCTTGGGCCGTACTGCCATTGCTGGCGTATGCACTGCCTTCGCGTCAGGGGCGGGGAGGGCTGCGGTCCGTGCCGGGATTGAAGGTGCTGGTGATCCTCTGGTGTTGGATCATCGCGGTGCTTGTGCTGCCTGTGCAATTGGTGGCACCCGAACGGCTTCCTCTACTGCTGGCAGCGTGGCTACCTGTGCAGCTGCCATTGTTCGCCGGGGTGGCCCTGCTCTCCGACCTGCGCGATCGCACTACCGACCCGCTGACCATGCGCACCTGGCCGCAACTCTTGGGCGAGGGATGGACCCGCGCCTTGGTGATACTGCTCTTCCTCTACACGGGTGCCGTTGTCCTGATGCGGGGCTACTTCAGCTACGATGCGGTCGTGGACGGCCGCATACCCGGGCCGGAATTTGCAGTGGCGATGTGCTGTGGTTGGGCAGTGGTGCTTGCAGCTATGGCGCGCAGCACACGCCCGGCGTGGTTCTTTGGACTCCTGGTGGATGGGCTCTTGCTGTTGTTGCCGGTGGCCTATGCGTTGGCGTTGCTATGGTGAAGGACGTTCGTCAGTGCGAGGATCCTGCTGTCCGCTACTTTTGGCGGAGCCCATGAGCACCTTCGAGAACAGCCTTGCATTCGCGCAAGCCCGCGATACCGCCGATCCCCTGCGCGCCTTCCGCACAGAATTCCATTTCCCGCAGCACGACGGGCGGGATGTGCTGTACTTCACCGGCAATTCCCTCGGCCTGCAACCCAAGGCTGCAGCCGATGCGCTGAAGCAGGAACTGGATGATTGGGCCCGCTTAGGGGTGGAAGGGCATTTCCAGGCCAAGCATCCGTGGTACAGCTATCACGAGGAGCTCACGCCTTCGCTCGCCCGGCTGGTGGGCGCACTTCCGGAAGAGGTGGTGGCCATGAACCAGCTCACCAGCAACCTGCACTTCCTGATGGTGAGCTTCTATCGGCCCAGCGGAAAGCCCTTCGACTCCCCTTCGACTCCGCTCAGGGCAGGCGCTCAGGGCAGGCGGAAGAAGATCCTCACCGAGCAACGGCCCTTCCCCAGCGACACCTATGCCTTCGCATCGCAGGTCGCCTTCCACGGCGGTGATCCGGCGACGGACCTGATCGAAGTGCAGCCACGCGCCGGTGAGCACACCCTACGGACGGAGGACATCATCGCCACGATCAACGCACTGGGCGAGGAGCTCGCGCTGGTCTGTTTCGGCGGCGTGAACTTCTACACGGGACAGGCCTTCGATATGGCCGCGATTACCCAGGCTGCGCACGCCGTGGGGGCCACCGCTGGTTTCGATCTGGCCCACGCCGCGGGCAACCTGCACCTGCACTTGCACGACTGGAACGTGGACTTCGCCTGCTGGTGCAGCTACAAGTACCTCAACAGCGGTCCCGGCAGTGTGGCGGGGGCCTTCGTCCATCAGCGGCACCTTCAGCCTCCGCAGGGTCTCCCGACGAAGGAGGGGACCCTGCGCTCTGCAACGATCACCGCAGGGTCCCTTTCAGGAGACCCTACGGAGGTCTACCTCGGGAACGGCCTACCCCTCTTCGCCGGTTGGTGGGGACACGATAAGAGCGAGCGCTTCAAGATGGAGCGCACCTTCAAGCCCATGCCCACGGCGGAAGCCTGGCAGGTGAGCAATGCGCCGGTGTTCAGCATGGCCGTACATCGCGTGGCGCTGGAGCTCTTCGACCGGGCGGGCATCGCCAACCTGCGCGCCAAGAGCGAACAATTGACCGGTTACCTCGCTTTCATCATCGCCGAGGTCGCACAGCGCACCGGCACACAGCTCGAAGTGATCACCCCCACCGATCCGATGCAACGCGGTTGCCAGCTCAGCATTCTGGCGCACGGCCACGGCAAGGCCCTGTTCAACCGCATCACCGATCGGGGTGTGGTGGCCGACTGGCGCGAGCCCAATGTGATCCGCATGGCGCCGGTGCCGATGTACAATTCGTTCGAGGACGTGTGGCGCTTCGGACAGATCTTGAACGAATGCCTCGTCGGTGTGCACTGATCCTGCTACAGGGCACCTGTAGCGTCGATCCAATGGGTCGACCGAACACTTGTTTACCATGAAACAGATCACCATTGTCGGCGGAGGCCTTGTCGGAAGTCTGTTGGCCGTGTTCCTGGCCAAGCGCGGGCACACCATCCATGTGTATGAACGTCGGCCTGATCCACGTCGGTCCAATGCGTACGCCGGCCGTAGCATCAACCTGGTGGTGAGCCACCGCGGCTGGACGGCTTTGAAGGCTGCCGGCGTACACGAGGCGGTGGAACGCATCGTGGTCCCCGTTTACGCTCGCATGACCCACGACCGCGAGGGCAACACCACCCGCCTTCCGTACAGCATCGACGAGCGTCCGATCCACAGTGTATCGCGCGGCGAACTGAACAAGGTGATGCTCTCCGAAGCGGAGAAGTTCCCCAACGTGACCTTGCACTTCGGTCAGCGCTGTGCCGAGGTGGACCTGGACAAGGCCACCTGTTGGTTCGAGACCGATGGCGGTGAGCGCACGGAGGTGAAGGCCGATGTGGTCTTCGGCAGCGATGGTGCGCCCAGTGCGGTGCGCCAGGCCATGATGAAGGGCCGCTTCAACTTCAGCCAGAGCTTCATCGAGCACGACTACAAGGAGATCGCCTTTCCGCCCAACCCCGATGGTACGCCGCAGATGGACCCGCACAGCCTGCACATCTGGGCGCGGCGCTACTTCATGATGATGGGCCTGGCCAACCAGGACGGTGGGTTCACCGGGACGCTCTTCATGCCGCACGAGGGCGAGTTCTCGTTCGCCAACATCAAGGATGAGCAGGATCTGATGCGCTTCTTCGAGGCCCACTTCAAGGACGCCATCCCCATGCTGCCCGACCTGGCCGAGCAGTACTTCCGCAACCCCCAGAGCAACCTGGCCATCATCCGCTGCGGGCCTTGGTTCCACCGCGACAAGGTGGCGCTGATCGGTGATGCGGCCCACGCCATCGTGCCCTTCTACGGCGAGGGCATGAACGCGGGCTACGAGGATTGCAAGGTGCTGAACGACCTGCTCAACGCACATGGCGACGACAACTGGGCCACTGTACTGCCCGCCTACCATGCTGCGCGCAAGCCCAACGGGGACGCCATCGCCGACCTCAGCCTGCGCAACTTCGTGGAGATGCGCGACCTGGTGGCCGACCCGCGCTTCATCCTGCGCAAGAAGATCGAAGGCCGCCTGCAGGCGAAGCACCCGGACAAGTGGCTGCCCCTTTACAGCCAGGTGAAGTTCAGCGACATCGGCTACAAGGCCGCGTGGGACGAGGGCTTACGCCACGACCGGATCATGGAAGAGGTGCTGGCCATGCCGGGGATCGAAGAGCGGTGGGAGAGTGAGGAGGTGGAGCGGAAGGCGTTGGGGTTGTTGGACATTTATTGCTGATGCATGCGACTATTGGGCGCATTAGCGGTATGTCTCTTGTGCGCCTGTTCACCGCATATCCGTATGCTGTCTTCATACGAGGATGCTGACGGACATCGACTTTACTTTTTCGAGGATTCGCTATTCATTGCCTACGTTGGGAACAATGCAGAGATGTTCTATCGACGGCCCCAACTTTCGTTTGGCCGATACCGTGCCATGGACGACCTGGTCATACTTGAGTCCTTTGGCTTGGGGAAGCTCTCATTCAAGGTAATGAAGGATTCGATATGCAACAAAGGCATTTGCCTGCGTTTCATCGATCGGAATGGATATGCCTTATACATGGATCATGTGGAGGTGATGGGTCCTATGGATTCAGCCGCTCTTTGGTCAGACTTATACAACATGTATTATGCAGAGCAGTGGGCTCCAGAATTTAGAGTTGTCGATACTTGGGGACGCTTTGAAATGGAGCCTATCGTTCTCCCGGATAGTGCCTGCCATTCCTACAGGATCATGCTTCCCCTCCGCTTCTTCGAATTGGATGATCGGATGATCCTCGAAGCTTATCAGTTGCGCCGACAAGGCATGGAGTTGGTGCCCGTAAGGTCGTATCCTCTTCAACGCGCGCATGACCCCATGTTTTCAATGTTCACTCCTGAACCGATCGATCGTGCCGAACGAAAGCGCTTGGAGCGAAGAGCATGGAACCTGAAAGCATTTGGCCACCCGGACTGGAGCACTGCAACTGGCCGGAGTATTGGCGAAAACGAACACCAATGACGACCGCCCTCCTGAAGACGAAGCTCAAGGCCTTGATCGACAAGGAAACCAATGTGTAGCAATTTGAGTTGGCGTATGCGCTACTGAACGAGGGGGACGATGGAGTAGAGGAGCCGGCAGGTCCCTATGCCTCCCTCCTCAACAAGGCACCACCGTAACCCCTTCCCGGCGCGCAATGCACTCATTGCAATAGCTACGGCCATCGCATCCACAGACACCCGGGCAATCCATCGTACAGATGTCGTCCCGATGCTGCTTGCGCATCCGTTCATCCGGGCAGCCGCCCTCCTTGGTGCACCCCATCAGCAGTATGATCAACGCAATGGGGATGATCTGTGCGTAGCGCATGGATCGATGGTTTCGGGTTACTTCCGAAGGTAATGTACAGATGACGCCCGAACGGACGGATCGACATGATCATTGCGTTTTCGAACCGAAGCAGGGTCTCTCGACGCAGGAGGGGACCCTGCCTTCACACCTGTTCCTATCTTTGAACAACAGCACTTCCTGCCATGACCACCGCCGCCCTCAAGAAGAAGATCAAGGCTCTTGTGGACGAGAAGCGTGATGCCAAAGCATTACGCCGGATACACGACCTCTTGAAAGACCCGGCCTTGGAGTGTGTTCATGAAGAGGTGTTGCGAGATCGTTTGGACAAGGCAGAGGACGACTTCGCGAACGGCCGCGTGATGAATGTGGATGAGGTCCGCAGTACGTTGAAGGCTTCTTTGGAGAGGCATCGCATCGAGTAAGCATTCGAACCAAAGCAGGGTCTCTCGACGCAGGAGGGGACCTTGCCTCCACACCTGTTCCTATCTTTGAACAACAGCACTTCCTGCCATGACGACCGCCGCCCTCAAGAAAAAGACTTGAGCTGGTACTGGCATTGCTGACCGAAGGTTCGAGCGAGGTTGCTGAACCTGTCGTTCCGTACTCCTCGGTTGGAAAAGGGAAGGGAAGCATACGGGATACTACCGATCGGGGTGGGTTGAAGGATGCTGTAGCCGCATCGGAACGTCAATTCGCAGAGGGAAAGGGTATTCCACTGGATCAGTTCGAAGTGGAGATGGACGCCATGCTGGACGAGATCTTCATGGATCATCCGAACAGAAGCTCCGTAGTTCCTACGCGTACACGCCCGTCGAGAACAAAGCGTAAGCACCCGTGAAGGTTCTGGTTTCCCCAGAAGCAAAGCTGCGGTTTCGCAGGACTTTGTTGCTGTATCGATCCTATATGACGAAGCGTGAGGCGGCCAGAAGAGCGGCTAAGGTGAAGATGGTACTGCGCGTCCTTGGTGAGCGTGCTGGTGAAGGTGCATACGAAGAGTTGTTGGACACGCCGGCTGATGGTATTCGGTATCGGCGTGCGATCGCGGGCCATTTCAAGATCATCTATCGGGTCGTTGAAGGTGTTGTTGAAGTGTCCGACATCTTCGACTCCCGCCAGGATCCGCAGAAGATGCGCGGCTGATCCCCACACCCCCCCGTTGACACTTTCCCCGCTGCAATACCGTTATCCGGTAGTGCCGCGCCGCACTTTCGTACCCATGATGCGCCCGCTCTTCCTGCTGCTCACCCTGCTGATGGCCTGGCCTTCCCTGGGCCAAAGCCTCTACGGCCGCAAGAAGAAGGACATCATCCCCCTCGACGGGCAGGCCAAGCGCATCGGCTGGTTCATCGGCCCCGGGCTTACCTACACGCTGCCACCCTTCGCCGAGAGCGAGCGCGAACAGTTCCGCAACGGCGATACGCTCTACAACGCCACCTACGATGCCAGCGGACGCCTGGGCCTGTACTTGGAAGGTGGGCTCACGTGGTATACCCGCGACCCGGTGATCGTGGACTACTTCGATGCGGGATTCGCCTACAAGAACCTGCGCGGGGTGGAAGCCTTCGAGGGTGTGCTGCAGCGGGGTGACAGCCTTGCGCCGCTCACCGGAGATGGTGACTTTGCCGAACGGCTGATCACCTTCAACATCAACGCCAACAAGTTCATCGCCACCTGGCCTTACCAGTTCGTGCAGCTGAGCCTGGGTGCCAACGTGGACTATCGCCTGGGGCAGGACCTGGCGCATACTGGCGACCCGCTGCTGAATGGACATGCCTTCCCGCCCGACCTCTGGGCACAAGCCCATTTCAAGGTGGGCTATGGCTTCAAGCTCACGGGCCACCTCATCCTCATCCCGGCCATCGAGTCGCCGATCTTCAGCGTCAACCCGGCGGACATCGACTTCGGACGCATGCAGTGGTTCAGCAGCACCTACCGCCCGTTGATCTTCAGTGTGCGCTTCCTGTTCCTACGCGCCCGCAACGGCTTCGACTGCCCGCCCCCCATCAAGCACAAGGGCGATATCAAGCAGTACAAGCAGGACGGCTATCATCCTTAGCGCAGGAACGGATTGCTCCGCTTCTCGTGCCCGATGGTGGTCTCGGGACCATGCCCGCTGTAGACCTTCACATCGTCACCCAAGGGGAACAGCTCGTTGCGGATGCTGGCCAGCAGCGTGTCGAGGTCTCCGCCGGGCAGGTCGGTGCGGCCGATGCTGTTCATGAAGAGCACATCGCCGGCAATGACGAAGCGCTGTGCCGCGCTGTACAGGGCGATGTGGCCGGGGGCATGGCCGGGTACGAAGAGGATCCGCAGGTGGTCTTCGCCGAGGACGAGGTCAGTGCCGGGGACGAGTTCGGTGCCGGGTTCCGGACCGGGCTCATAGGGCAAGCCGTACATGCGGGCCACGTTGGGCGCGCCGTCGTAGAGCACCCGGTCCGCCGGGTGCAACGCGGGTGAAAGTCCGAAGCGCTGGTGGGCCCACGCGCAGCCCATTACATGGTCGATGTGGGCATGGGTGAGCACAAGTTGTACCGGTGTGAGCGCGTTCTCCGCCAGGTACTGTTCCAGCTCATGCTCCTCGCTGGCGTTCCAACAACCAGGGTCGATGAGGATGGCCTGCGAACCATTGTGGAGCACGTAGGTGTTCTCTTGGAACGGGTTGAACGTGAACTTGGCGACGCTGAGCATGGCAGGAATTGCCCGAAATTTGTACGCTTCGGTGGCGGTGAAGGCCCCCGAAAGTAGCTATCTTCCCCACGTGCTGCAGTTCCTGACCCGTCATTGGCGCTCCCTCGTTGCACTGCTCCCGTTGGTGGTGCTTGCAGCGCGCGGCTCCGCCCAGTTCTATTCGGGTTCGCAGCAGGAGTACGGCAAGAACCGGGTGCAGTACCAGGAGTTCCTCTGGCAGCAGTACCGCTTCGCCGATATGGAAGTATTCTTCTACAAAGAGGGACGCGACCTGGCCCGCTTCACCGCGCAGGCCGCTACCAAGCACCTCAAGGAGCTGGAGAAGGAGATGGACTATGCCTTGGATGAACGGCTCCAGTTCATCGTGTACAATTCACTTACCGACTTCCGCCAGAGCAACATCGGTCTGGCCGGCATGCAGGGCGAGAACAACATCGGTGGTCTTACGCGCATCGTGGGCACCAAGATCTTCGTGTACTACGAAGGTGACCACGTGCTGCTGGAGCGCCAGATCCGATCAGGCATCGCGCACGTGATCATCGATCAAATGATGTTCGGGGGCAACTGGCGCGACATGCTGAAGAGCTCCACGTTCATGAGCCTGCCCACGTGGTTCACTGACGGGATCATCTCCTACCATTCGCGGCCCTGGGATGCCGAGCTGAACGACCGGGTGCGTGATGGTATCCTGAGCGAGCGCTTCGCGAAGCTGAACCGACTGGAAGGCGAGGATGCCCGTGCCATGGGCCATGCCATCTGGAAGTACGTGGCTGAGGTGTATGGCCCGGGGGTGATCCCGAACATCCTGTACATGACCCGCGTGAGCCGCAATCCGGAAAGCGGATTCCTCTATGTGCTCGGCGTATCGCTGAAGACCCTTTCGCAGGAGTGTTATCAGTTCTATCGCAGCCGCTACATCGAAGAGGACCGCGTGCTGAAGGTGATGCCACAGGAGCCGCTGCCCATCCGCACCAAGCGGGCACGTACCTATGACCAGTTCAAAGAAAGCCCCAATGGACGGCACCTGGCCTGGGTGAGCAATGAGCTGGGCCAATACAAGGTGTGGGTGTACGAGATCGCCACGCGCAAGCTGCGACGCATCATCAAAGGGGAGAAGAAGTTGGACCGCATAGTGGACCGCAGCTATCCGGTGCTGGCCTGGCATCCCAGTGGCCGCGCGCTGAGCTATGCGGTGGAACGCAAGGGCAAGCTGTTGCTTCGTACCTACTCGTTGGATGACGGCAAGACCACCGAACGCGAAGTGCTGCAGTTGGAGAAGATCCTGTCGATGGACTACTCGTCCGATGGGCGCAACCTGGTGATGAGCGCTGTGCGTGATGGGCGCACCGATCTCTATCTCTACTACGTGATCGGCAACCGCCAGGAGCAACTCACCGATGACCATTACGACGACCTCGATGCCCGCTTTGTGGACGACGACCGGCGGGTGATCTTCAGCAGTGACCGGCCCGATGATACGCTCCGCACCAAACAGGACGTGGCCTTGGTGAACGGCAGCAAGGATGTGTTCCTCTTCGATGTCATGAGCCGGTCCAGCATCCTGACGCGGTTGACCAACACCCCCGGGGTGAACGAGCTGCAGCCTTCGCGTTACGACAGCATCCACTACACCTACCTCAGTGATGTGGACGGCCTTGTGAACCGCTTTCTGGTGCGCTACGACAGTGCGGTGAGCCACATCGACACCACCGTACATTACCGCTACTTCACGGTGGAGGAGCGCGCCACCGATCTGCGGCGGTCCATCTTGGAACACCATGTGAACGTGGGCAAGGGACGCTTCACCCAGCTCCAGCGTGTGAACGGGCGGTACGAGTTCCGCCTGGGTAACGTGTACGAGGAAGTACGCGCCGATGCAGGCGAACGGCCATCCGGTGATGACGCACAGAAAGGTGACAAGGGTGCAGGCGAAGGCTTCAGTCCGGTGGTGAAGGTGGATCCCCAGGTGGAGCGCCCCACGGGTGCCGACGCCGTGGACATCCGCAACTACGTGTTCCTCGACGAGCTGAACGGCACAGCACCCACGCGTCAGAAGCCCAACGCACGGCCTGTGCAGACCGTTGTTCCTGATTCGTTGGCCAATAAGCCGTTCACCTATCCTGAGCAGCGCAATTACAACCTCAATTTCACGGTGGACCAAGTGGTCACCCAGGTGGACAACAGCTTCAGCAACCAGTTCTACCAGCCCTTCGCCGGTGCGGCCGCCCTCAACCCCGGCCTGAGCGGACTTACGCGCTTGGGCGCCGCCGACCTGTTCGAGGACCATCGCATCGTGGGTGGCTTCCGGCTGGCGCTGGACCTGAACAACAACGACTACCTCATCGCCTACGAGAACCTGAAGCGCCGGATGGATAAGCGCATCTCCTTCCAGCGCCAGGCCTTCCAAAGCATCGATCAGTTCGGCGTGGTGAAGGCCGTGACCCACAACGTGCGCTACCAGCTAAGCTGGCCCTTCAGTGAGCTGGCCAGTGTGCGCGGCTCAGTGATGTACCGCAACGACCGCTACGTGCGTCAGAGCATCGACCCCATCAGCCTGCGCGTGGCCAACAGCTTCGACCAGCTCTTCGGTGCCAAGCTCGAATACGTGTACGATAGCTCCATGCCGCGTGGCCTCAACCTGTGGACCGGATGGAGGCTGAAGGTCTTCGGTGAGTACTACCAGCATCCCACCGAACAGGGCGACATGCAGGTGGTGGGCCTTGATCTACGTCACTCCCAGAAGGTACACCGGGAGCTGATCTGGGTGAGCCGTCTGGCCGGTGCGCACAGCATGGGCAGCCGCAAGATCATCCACTTCCTCGGTGGCGTGGACAACTGGCTCTTCGCGCAAGTGGACAACAGCATCCCCATCGACCTTACGCAGAACTACTTCTTCCAGACCATGGCCGTGCCCATGCGCGGCTTCTTCTACAATGCGCGCAATGGCTCGAGCTTCGCAGTGGCCAACACCGAGTTCCGCGTGCCCATCGTGCGGTACTTCGTGAACCGCCCCATCCGCTCCGATCTGCTGAACCACCTGCAAGTGACCGCCTTCGGTGACGTGGGCTCCGCGTGGACGGGCAACAACCCGTATTCGGAGGATAATACCTTCAATCAGGTGGTGGTGTCGCGCAACCCACTGCGCATCACCATTGACAGCCAGCGCGAGCCCATCGTGGCCAGTTACGGCTTCGGCCTCCGCACCCGCCTGCTGGGCTACTTTGTGCGCGCCGACTGGGCCTGGGGCATCGATGACGGCGTTGTGCTGCCACGTGTGTTCCACTTCTCCCTCAGCCTCGACATCTGATACATGGATGCACAGCAGGCGCTCTGGTTGGTGATCATCGGGCTTGCTGCGGGCATTCTCAGCGGGCTTGTGGGCATCGGCGGTGGCTTGGTGATGGTACCGGCCATGGTGTGGCTGCTCGGCTATTCGCAACATCAGGCGCAGGGCACCAGCCTCGCGGTGCTGATGCTCCCTGTGGTGTTCCTGGCCGCCCGCGACTATTACAAGGCGGGGCACATCGATCCCAAGGTGGTCGGTGTGATCGCGGTGGCCTTCGTGTTCGGTGGCTTCTTCGGCGGCAAGTGGGCCCTGGCGCTCCCCGCCGATCAACTGAAGAAGATATTCGGTGTGGTGCTGCTCGCCGCCGCCTTGAAACTGCTCCTCTCCAAGTGATCGATCGCATCCGCTCCGAGGTCGCCGCGCTCCAGCATCGTCTGGTGGAATGGCGCCGTCACCTGCACCGCCACCCCGAACTGTCCTTCCAGGAACACGCCACTGCGGCCTTCGTGGATGACGTGCTGCGGGCTGAAGGCATCCATACGCGCACCGGCGTGGGAAGGCTCACGGCGGAAGCGTCCGGGACAGGCGTGATCGCTGTGGTGAAGGGTGAAGCATCACCCTCCGATCGCTGCTTCGCCATACGTGCGGACCTGGATGCCTTGCCGATCCAGGAGGTGGGTAAGCCCGCCTATTGCAGCACCGTGCCCGGTGTAATGCACGCCTGCGGCCATGATGCCCATACCGCGATGGTGCTTGGTGCCGGTATCGCCCTGCACCGGCTGCGGAAGGAGTGGAGCGGAACGGTGATGCTCGTGTTCCAGCCCGGCGAAGAGAAGGAACCGGGTGGCGCGTCGCTGCTGGTGAAGGAAGGTGTCCTCAGCGACCCCAAGCCCGCGGGCATCCTCGGGCAGCATGTCACACCCGAGCTTTCATCGGGTCTGCTGGGCTTCCGCAGTGGGCCCTTCATGGCGGCCGCGGACGAGCTCTACCTCACGGTCACCGGGCGGGGGGGACACGCGGCCGTGCGCCATCGCCTGGTGGATCCCATCCTCGTGGCCGCGCGCCTGTTGCCCGTGCTCTATGACGAGGCCCACGCGGCCGTTCCTCCGGGTGAACCGATGGTGATCAGCTTCGGGAAGTTCACTGGAAATGGCGCCACCAACATCGTGCCCCAGACCGTGACGCTCGATGGCACGCTGCGCACCTTCGATGAGGGATTGCGCGCCAGGCTCCATGTGCTGCTGCCACAGGTGTGCACGCGCGTGGCGGCCGAGTTCGGGGCTACAGCGGAGCTGCGCATCGTGAAAGGCTCCCCGGTGGTGAAGAACGACCCTGCGCTCACCACCCGCATGCGTGAAGCGGCCGTGGCCCTGGTCGGCGCCGATCGCGTGGTGGACATGGACATCCGCATGGGTGCTGAGGACTTCGCATACTACACGCATGTGATGCCGGGCTGCTTCTTCCGACTGGGTACCGGCAATGCCGGGAAGGAAGGCACGCAGAGCGGACTGCACACCGCGGCCTTCGATATTGATGAGGAGGCGATGCTGACCGGCGCAGCGATGATGGCGTGGGGAGCGCTTTCAGAAATGCAGTAGGGACATCTGCTGGAACGCACGCTGGGCCGCGCCATTGGCGGCGAAATGGCCTCTGGTGCGGTCGTTGGTGTGGAGATCAACCGCAGCCAAATGTGCCGTTAAAAGGGTACATTTGGCTGCGGTTAATTGAAGTGACATGGAAGCATTGATCGGTCGTGAGGACGAGCGGAAGGCCCTGCTGGACGCGCTGAAGACCCCTTATTCCGAGCTCATCGTGATGCATGGCCGGAGAAGGATCGGTAAGACCTTCCTGATCCGGAGCGTGTACGATGGGATGGTGAGCTTTGAACTCATGGGCCTGCACAACGGAACCCTGAAGCAGCAGCTCAGCAACTTCATGCGCTCATTGCCCGCGCGTGTGCGGACCAGAACGCCGCCTGCCAACTGGCTTGAAGCGTTCCATCTGTTGGGGCGCTACCTGGACCGGTTGAAGGGGAAGGGCAAGAAGGTCGTCTTCATTGATGAGTTCCCCTGGCTCGATGGACACCGCAGCGGCTTCCTGACCGCGTTCGCGCACTTCTGGAACGCGTATGCCACCAAGCGCAGTGATCTGGTGGTGGTGATCTGTGGGTCGGCGGCCTCCTACATGGTGCGGCATGTGATCAATGACCGGGGCGGGCTGCACAACCGCCTCACGCGGATCATTCGCCTGGCACCGTTCGATCTGCGCGACACCGAACGGATGCTTCAGCGCGGGAAGGTGAAGCTTACGCGCATGGATATCGTACAGCTCTACATGGCGCTGGGTGGTGTGCCCTACTACCTGCGCATGGTGAAGCGTGGGGAAAGCGCTGCACAGGCCATCGACCGACTGTGCTTCCAACGGCAGGGCTTCCTGCGGAGCGAGTTCCACAATGTGTTCGCGTCATTGTTCGATCATCCGGGCAATCACGAGGCGGTGGTGCGTGCATTGGCGACCGTGCGCAAGGGCCTCACGCGCACAGCCCTTCTGGAACGGAGCGGGGTGGCCTCCGGCGGCACCATGAGCAACACCCTGCGCGAGCTGGAGGAGTCCGGTTTCATTGAGCGCTACAGCCCGTACAAGGGCGCCAAGGACCCCCTGTTCCGCATCACCGATGAGTTCACCCAGTTCTACCTGCGCTTCATGGAGGGCACGAAGCCTTCCGCAGGCGGTGCGTGGTTGAAGTTGAGCACATCGCAGGCCTACAAGGTCTGGGCGGGCTTCGCCTTCGAGACGGTCTGCATGAAGCACGTGGAGCGTATCAAGGACGCACTGCGGATCGGTGGGGTACGCAGCGTGGAGAACAGCTGGGTGGGAAAAGGCGAGGACAGCGGTGCGCAAGTGGACCTGCTCATCGATCGCGATGACAACGTGATCAACCTGTGCGAGATGAAGTTCAGCACCGGGCCGTTCCGGATCGACAAGCGCTATGCCGCCGAGCTGGAGCGCAAGGTGGCGACCTTCACCACGGCCACCCGCACGCGCAAGAGCGTTTGCCTGACGTTCGTGACCACCCATGGTCTGCAGCCCAGCATGTACAGCAAACAGCTCGTGGAGAGCGAGGTCACCCTGGAGGAGCTCTTCGGTGGTTGAACGGAACCGCAGCCAAATGTGGTCCCGGAATGGCACATTTGGCTGCGGTTGATCGGAGCCTTCAACTCACGATGATGTCGTCCACTTCGATCACCGGCCGGCCGTTCTTCGTGTGAACAGTGAGTTCCACGCTGTTCGCGGTGCGGCCGTTCGCCGTGTAGAGCGGTAACTTCAAGTTGAAGGCTCCCGCCCAGTTGCGGACCGGTGTGATGCGCAGGTCCTTCCACATGGTCTCCGGTGGCATCACCAGCCTGGCGCCTACATCCTCCACGGCAGCCTCCATGTCGTCCGCGCTCAGGCGTGTGCCACCGGTGGCCTGCTCCAGTTCGTCGAAGCGCCGCTCCACGAGCAGCTTCATCACATGCTTGGCGACGAGGGTGAGGTCGTTGGGGGTCATGATGCTGATCGGTCCTATTGTGGCGAAAGATGACCAAGCGGGGCGCTTGGTGAACTAGTTCGCCACCTCGCTCATGAACTTCAACCGCACCATCCGCAGTTCCTCTTCGCTGTAGTCGCTATCGAACTCATTGAAGGCGGTCTCGATGTCGTCCGTCTCGGCATCGCGGAAGTAGTCCATGATCTCTTCGAGCACATCGGACTCCAACACGTCGTTGAGGTGGTAGTTGATGTCGAGCTTTGTACCGCTCTGCACGATGCTCTCCAACTCGGTGAGCAGGGCATCCATCGTGAGGTTGCGGGACTTGGCGATGGCATCCAGCGGCAGGCGCTTGTCGATGTTCTGGATGATGTGGACCTTGTGCGTGCTCTTGTTGGCCACACTGCGGACCACCACCTCCTCCGCTCGTTCGATGTCGTTCTCGTCCACGTAGCGCGCGATCAGCTCCACGAAGGGCTTGCCGAACTTCTGCGCCTTGCCGGGACCCACGCCGCTCACCTGTGTGAGCTCTTCGATGGTGATCGGATAGCGCATGGTCATCTCCTCCAGCGAGGGATCGCCGAAGAGCACCCAGGGTTGCAGCTTCAGCTTCTGGGCCTGGCTGCGGCGCAGGTCCTTCAACATGGCCATCAGCTTCTCATCGGCTGCGGCACCGGCGCGCACGATGGGCTCATCCTCGCCGCCGCCCTCGAAGTCGCTGTAGTCACGCTCCTTCACGAACTTGATGGAGGTGGGCTTGGCCAGGAACTTCTTGCCCAGCTCGGTGAGGCTGAGGTTGCCGTAGGTCTCGATGTCCTTGTGCAGGAAGCCGCCCACATTGGCCTGACGGATCACGGCCATCCAGTGGTGGCTGTCCTTATCGGCACCTTCGCCGTAGACCTTCAGCTTATCGCCCTTGTAGTTCTTGATCTCGCTGGTCTCCGTGCCGGTGAGCAGATCGCAGATGAACTTGGCACGGTGGCGCTCCTTGCTCTCCTTCACGCCGCGCAACACCAAGGCGAGGTCTTCCTTGCCCTCGAACTGCTCGCGTGGATTGGCGCAGTTGTCGCAGCCCTTGTTGCAGTTGGAAGCATCGAACTCCTCCCCGAAGTAGTGCAGCAGGAACTTGCGGCGGCACATGCTGGTCTCGGCGAAGCT
>JALOLX010000028.1 GCA_025455765.1 Flavobacteriales bacterium
AACTTCCAGCAGCGGCCTGACTTCACCCGCACCCTGGCCAAGGTGAGCTATGGCTACGAATGGCAGGCCTCGGGCACCAGTTCGTTCGGCGTGTTCCCCATCGAGGTGAACATCATCAAGATCCCCCAGCGGAGCGACGCCTTCAACGACTACCTGCTGCGCGCCAACGACCCCGTGCTCACCGACAGCTACACCGACCACTTGATCGTGGGCATGCGCGGACAGTACGTGTACACCGACCAGCAGCAGAACGAGCGGCGCAACAACTTCTTCGCCCGGTTGACCGCTGAATGGTCGGGCCACCCGATGGGCCTGCCGTTGACCCTGGTAAGCACAACGGCGAGCGACACGGCGGGCAACATCTTTGAGCAGGTCGCCGGTATCCGGTATGCCGAGTTCGTGAAGGTGGACTCCGACCTGCGCTGGCTGCACCGTATCCACACGGGAAGCAGCGTGGCTTATCGCGTAGCTGCGGGCATCGGCGTGCCTTATGGCAACCTGACGGTGCTGCCCTTTGAAAGCAGCTTTTTCGTGGGCGGTGCGAACGGTCTGCGAGCCTGGCGGGCGCGATCGTTGGGCCCGGGCTCGTACAGCGGTCCGCTGCTGGCGTTCGACCGCATCGGCGAGATCCGCATCGAGGCCAACGCCGAGTACCGGTTCAAGCTGATCAGCTTCCTGGAAGGGGCCTTCTTCGTCGATGTGGGCAACATCTGGAACCGTACGGCCGATCCGCGGCGACCGGGGGGAGAGTTCAGCACCGACTTCCTGGGCGAACTGGCCGTGGGAACGGGGGTGGGCGCCCGTTTCAACTTCGATTTCTTCATTGTCCGCTTCGACCTGGGCCTGCAGACCAAGGACCCTGCCCTGGAACCCGGAGAGCGCTGGCTCTTCCAGCCCAAGGACAACTTTGAGGCACCCGACCCCTTGACCGGCGTGGCCTCCACTTACCGCCCACAGGTCAACTTCAACCTGGGTATCGGCTATCCGTTCTGAACAGGCGAGCGCTTATAGCTGCGCTGGCGCTCCGCAGCGCCTTTCCTTAGCTTTGCCGCCCATCGAACCGAACCCCGCACCCGATGTCCACCCTTACCACCGGAAAGATCGAATCGCTCCTGGGCGCTGACGCCAAGCACCTGCTGGACCACCAGTGCAAGACCATCGACAAGTCGATGATCCACCTGCCCGGCGCCGATTTCGTTGACCGCAGCTTCGCTTACAGCAACCGCAGTCCGCAAGTGATGCGCAGCCTGCAGGCCCTTTACGGCACCGGCCGCCTGGCCAACACCGGCTACATGAGCATCCTGCCGGTGGACCAGGGCATCGAGCACAGCGCAGCCGCCAGCTTCGCCCCCAACCCCATCTATTTCGACGGCGAGAACATCGTGAAGCTCGCCCTGGAAGGCGGCTGCAATGCCGTGGCGAGCACTTACGGCGTGCTGGGTAGCGTGTCCCGCAAATACGCGCACCGCATCCCCTTCATCGTGAAGATCAACCACAACGAGCTGATGACCCTGCCGAACAAGTTCGACCAGGTGCTCTTCGGCACGGTGAAGAACGCGTGGGACATGGGCGCTGTGGCCGTGGGTGCCACCATCTACTTCGGCAGTGAGGAGAGCACCCGCCAGATCACCGAGATCGCCGAGGCCTTCGAGTACGCGCATGAGCTGGGCATGGCCACCATCCTGTGGTGCTACATCCGCAACAACGGCTTCAAGGTGGCTGGCAAGGACTACCACACCGCCACCGACCTCACCGGCCAGGCCAACCACCTCGGGGTGACCATCCAGGCCGACATCATCAAGCAGAAGCTCCCCGAGAGCAACGGCGGCTACAACGCCATCCCCAACTACGGCAAGACACACAAGAAGGTCTACAGCGACCTCACCACCGACCACCCGATCGACCTGTGCCGCTACCAGGTGGCCAACTGCTACATGGGCCGCATCGGTCTGATCAACAGCGGGGGCGCCAGCAGCGGTGCGAGCGACATGGCCGAAGCCGTGAAGACCGCCGTGGTGAACAAGCGTGCCGGTGGCCAGGGCCTGATCAGCGGCCGCAAGGCCTTCCAACGCCCCATGAACGAGGGTGTGGGCCTGCTCAACGCCATCCAGGACGTGTACCTGGACAAGGGGATCACCATCGCCTGAACAGTTCTGGGTCGGACGGGGTACGCTGTGGGTCGTCGAGCCACAGCGTACTCCCGTTCCGCCTCAAACCCCTATCCCCTACCTTCGTCCTATCGATCGATCACCCATGGGCTGGTTCACACGCGTCAAGGAAGGCATCACTACGAGCACGGAAGAGAAGAAGGAGACCCCGGAGGGCCTCTGGTACAAGTGCCCGGAGTGCAAGGAGGTGATGACCGCCGAGGACCACGAGAACAACCTCTGGGTCTGCAACAAGTGCGAACACCACGAGAAGATCGGCAGTGCGGAGTACTTCGCCCTGTTGTTCGACGAACACAAGTACACGGAGATCGCTCCGGAGCTCATCGCTGGCGACCCGTTGCAGTTCGAGGACACCAAGAAATACACCGACCGCCTGGCGAAGACCCGCAAGGACACCGGGCTGAACGATGCGTTGCGCGCGGCGGAAGGCAAGCTGGACAAGCATTATGTGGTGATCGCCTGCATGGACTTCCGCTTCATCGGCGGCAGCATGGGCAGTGTGGTGGGCGAGAAGATCGCCCGGGCCGCCGATCAAGCGCTCAAGCGGAAGTGCCCGCTGATCATCATCAGCAAGAGCGGTGGTGCGCGCATGATGGAGGCGGGCTTCAGCTTGATGCAGATGGCCAAGACCAGTGCGAAGCTGACCCTGTTGGCCAAGAAGAAGATCCCCTACATCAGCGTGATCACCGATCCCACAACGGGCGGGGTCACCGCCAGCTTCGCCATGCTGGGCGACCTGAACATCGCCGAGCCCAAGGCCTTGGTGGCCTTCGCAGGGCCGCGCGTGGTGCGCGAGACCATTGGCCGCGACCTACCCGAGGGGTTCCAGACCAGCGAGTTCGTGCTGGAGCATGGCTTCCTGGACAAGATCGTGCACCGCAAGCAGCTGAAGCCCTTCCTGGCGCAGACCTTTGCGATGCTGCGGGGCTGATCATCAGCCAGTTACAGAAGATCATCAACGAGCGGTAGGCCGGATCGGAAAGATCCCTATCTTTGCCGCCTGTTACGAACGACCATGTACCTGACGAGCGAAGCCAAAAAGGCCATCTTCACGCAGCACGGCGGTTCCGAGAAGAACACCGGCGGCGCTGAAAGCCAGATCGCCCTGTTCACGGAGCGCATCAACCACCTGACGGGTCACCTGAAGGCCAACAAAAAGGACCACGGCACCGAAAAGGCGCTGATGACCATGGTAGGCAAGCGCAAGCAGCTGCTGAACTACCTGAAGATGTACGACATTGAGCGCTACCGTGCGATCATTGCAAAGCTGGGTCTGCGTAAGTAACCCGGAGACCCCAGGCCACCGGGCCGGACGGGTACCTACTTCCTGAACGATGAGGGGCGATCGTGAGGCACGGTCGCCCCTTTCTTTTAACATCCGGCCAACGCGCCGGCACATAGGCTGACAAGAGGAAACAAGCGGAAAACAACAAGAGGAACATGAGACCACAAGGAATTCAGAAGACCATCGACATGGGCGGTGGAAAGGTCATCACCATCGAGACCGGGGTGCTGGCCAAACAAGCCGACGGCGCGGTGACCGTGCGTCTGGGCGATACCATCCTGCTGGCCACCGTAGTGGCTACCAAAGAAGCCCGCGAGGGCATCGACTTCCTGCCCCTGCAGGTGGAATACCGTGAGAAATTCAGCGCCGCCGGACGCTTCCCCGGTGGCTTCTTCAAGCGTGAGGCCCGTCCCAGCGACCACGAAGTGCTGACCAGCCGCCTGATCGACCGCGCCCTGCGCCCCCTGTTCCCGGACGATTTCCACGGCGACACCCAGGTGGTGGTGAGCCTGATGAGCTCCGACAAGCAGAACCAGAGCGACGCCATCGCCTGCCTGGCCGCCGCCGCCGCACTGGCCGTGAGCGACATACCCTTCGGCGGACCGGTGAGCGAAGTGCGCATCGCCCGCGTGAACGGCAAGTACCTGCTGAACCCCACGTTCGCTGAGACCGAAGGCTGCGACCTCGACCTGATCGTGGCCGGCACCAAGAGCGACATCCTCATGGTGGAAGGTGAGATGCAGGAAGTGCAGGAGGCCGATATGATCGAAGCGATCAAGATCGCCCATGAGGCCATCCAGAAGCAGTGCATCGCCCTGGACGAGCTGAGCGCCATGGTGCCCAAGAGCCAGGTGAAGCGCACCTACAACCACGAGAACAACGACGCGGCCATCGGCCAGAAGATCCACGACTTCTGCTACCAGAAGTACTACGATCTGGCCATGAACGCCAGCAGCAAGGAAGAGCGCGGTGCCAACTTCGCCGCTGTGAAGGAGGCCTGCATGGCCACCTTGAGCGACGAAGAGAAGACCGACAAGGCGATGCTGGCCCGCTTCTTCAAGAAGACCCAGAAGAAGGCCGTGCGCGAAGTGTGCCTCACCCACGGCAAGCGCCTGGACGGCCGCCGCACCGACGAGATCCGCCCCATCTGGAGCGAAGTGGACGTGCTGCCCGGCACCCACGGCAGCGCCATCTTCACCCGCGGCGAGACCCAGGCCATCAACATGGTGACCCTGGGCAGCAGCATGGACGAGCAGACGATCGACCTGGCCACCAAGAAGGGCAGCGAGCGCTTCATGCTCCACTACAACTTCCCCAGCTTCAGCACCGGTGAGGTGAAGCCCATCCGCGGTCCCGGCCGGCGTGAAGTAGGCCACGGCAACCTGGCCCTGCGCGCACTGAAGCCCGTGGTGCCCGGTGTGGAGAGCAACCCCTACACCATCCGCCTGAACTGCGATATCCTCGAGAGCAACGGCAGCAGCTCCATGGCCACCGTGTGCAGCGGCACCCTGGCCCTGATGGACGCCGGCGTGAAGATCAAGGCCCCGGTGAGCGGTATCGCCATGGGCATGATCAGCGACGGCAAGCGCCACGCCATCCTCAGCGACATCCTCGGTGACGAGGACTTCCTGGGCGATATGGACTTCAAGATCTGCGGCACCGCCAAGGGCATCACCGCCACCCAGATGGACATGAAGGTGGACGGCCTGCCCTACGAAGTGCTGGCCCAGGCCCTGGCTGAAGACCCTCGATGCACCGCGTGCCGACTACAAGGACCACGCACCGCGCATCATCACCATCACCATCCCGAAGGAGAGCATCGGTGCAGTGATCGGCCCCGGTGGCCGTGTGATCCAGGAGATCCAGGCCGAGACCGGTGCACACATCAGCATCGACGAAGTGGACGGCATGGGCCATGTGGAGATCATGAGCGAGAACAAGGCCAGCATCGACGCGGCCCTCGCCCGTGTGAACGCCATCGCCAACCCGCCCCAGGCCGAAGTGGGCGCCACCTACAAGGGCAAGGTGAAGACCATCATGCCCTACGGCGCCTTCGTGGAAGTGCTGCCTGGTACCGACGGCCTGCTCCACGTGAGCGAGCTGGAATGGCGTCGCATTGAGCGCGTGGAGGACGTGCTGAAGGAAGGCGACGTGATCGAGTTCCAAGTGACGGGCAAGGACCCGCGCAGTGGCAAGCTGAAGCTGAGCCGCCGCGTGCTGCTGCCCAAGCCGGAAGGGTATGTGGAGCGCGAGCCCGCGATGGACGGTGAGCGCCGCGACCGCGGCGACCGCCCCCGCCGCGATGATCGTCCGCGCCGCGATGACCGTCCCCGCCGGGATGACCGTCCCCGCCGGGACTTCGATGGCGACAACGGACCCAGCGCCAACTAACACAGCGGTGTGACCCGCCAGCCGGAAGGCCGTCCTATTAGGGCGGCCTTCTGCATTTGGGCGCTCGCTGCGGTCCTACATACCGTGCCAGCGGAACCTTTCGGGCGAGGCTCGCGTTCAACGGGGACAATCCCATACACAGCGCGAGAATGGCACGGATGCGGCAGTTGAAGATCACCAAGCAGGTGACGAACAGGGACACTCCCTCCCTGGATAAGTACCTCCAGGAGATCGGGAAGGTGAAGTTGATCACTGCCCAGGAGGAGGTGGAGCTGGCGCGCCGCATCAAGCAGGGCGACACCATCGCCTTGGAAATGCTGGCGAAAGCCAACCTGCGCTTCGTGGTGTCGGTAGCCAAGCAGTATCAAGGCCAGGGCCTCAGTCTGCCCGACCTGATCAGTGAGGGCAACCTGGGCCTGATCAAAGCGGCCGGTCGCTTCGATGAGACCCGCGGCTTCAAGTTCATCAGCTATGCGGTGTGGTGGATCCGGCAACAGATCCTGCAAGCCCTGGCAGAGCAGGCCCGCATCGTTCGTCTGCCACTGAACAAGATCGGCTCGATCAACAAGATCAACAAGGCCTTTGCCAAGCTGGAACAGGAGCACGAGCGCCCGCCCACTGCAGCAGAGCTCGCCGAAGTGCTGGAGATGACCTTGGAAGAGGTGAAGACCAGCTTGAACAACACGGGCAAGCACCTGAGCATGGACGCCCCCCTGCGCGATGATGGCGACAGTGGGACCATGATGGACGTGATGTCCAACGAGGACATCCCCACCCCGCTGGAGAGCCTCATGACGGACAGCCTGCGCACGGAGATCGAGCGTACGCTCTCAGCGCTGGCCGGACGCGAAGCCGACGTGATCCGCCTGTACTTCGGCCTCAATGGCAACCAACCGCATACCCTGGAAGAGATCGGCCAGAAGTTCGACCTGACGCGTGAACGCGTGCGTCAGATCAAGGAGAAGGCCATCCGCCGCATGAAGCATACCAGCCGCAGCAGTGTGTTGCGGGCTTACCTCGGCTGAACAGCCACACGTTCATCGGCCGGTCGTGGCGCGCGTCTCCCCGCGTGCTGCGCCCGGCCGATGCGCTTTCGCAGTGCGCAGTACCTTCGCCACACCATGGCCCATCTGCTCGCACCCTCCCTGCTCTCCGCCGACTTCGCCAACCTGCAACAGGCCGTGGAGCTGATCGAGACCAGCGAGGCCGCGTGGCACCACCTCGACGTGATGGACGGGGTCTTCGTGCCCAACATCACCTTCGGCATGCCTGTGATCAAGGCCTTGCGCAAGCACGCCCGCAAGCCCTTCGATGTACACCTGATGATCGTGCGTCCTGAGCAGTACATCACCGCCTTTCGCGATGCGGGTGCGGACCTGCTCAGTGTACATCTGGAAGCCAGCACTCACCTGCACCGCACGGTACAGGCCATCAAAGCTGCTGGCATGAAGGCCGGAGTGGCCATCAACCCCCATAGCCGGGTGGACCTGCTGGAGGATGTGCTGGCCGACCTGGACCTGGTGTGCATGATGAGCGTGAACCCCGGCTTCGGCGGTCAGCAGTTCATCGAACGCACTTACGCGCGCATTGCAGCGCTGAAGGAACTGCGCGCGAAATGTGGCTCGAAGGCCCTCATCGAGATCGATGGTGGCGTGAGCGCCGAGAACGCGGGCAAGTTGGTGGCCGCCGGTGCCGATGTGCTGGTGGCCGGCAATAGTGTCTTCGGTGCGGCTGATCCCCGCACGGCCATCCGCACGTTGGTCGGCGCCTGATCGGTGCGCGCAAACGGTTGGTCGATCACAGGGTCCTTGTTCAGTGGTCCGTCCTACTTTCGCGGCATGTTCCGTACCGCATCGCTCGCCTTCCTGCTCCTTGGGGTCCTTCACCTGCACGCCCAGGACCGGCATCGCGATTGTGCTGCACACACCTTCACCCAGCGCTACCTGCTTCAACAAGGCTTGAGCGGCAACGTGGCTGAACATCTGCCCCGTCCGGAAGCTGTGGAACGCGGCGGATCATTCACCATTCCTGTGGTGGTGCATGTGGTGTGGAACACCAGCGCAGAGAACGTACCGGCATCGGCCATCAACGCCTTGATCGAGGAGTTGAACCAGGACTACACGCAGAGCAACACGGACCTGTCCTCCGTGCGCTCCACCTTCCAGGGAGTGGTCGGCAATGTGGGCTTCCAGTTCTGCCTGGCGCAGGTGGATCCGCAGGGCAACCCCACCACCGGTATCGTACGCGTGCAGACCACGGACCCCTGGTTCGACCCCGATACGCAGACCAATGCCATGAAGAGCGCTCCGCTGGGCAGTGCGGCGTGGAACCCCTCCCAATACCTCAACATCTGGATCTGTGACATCACCAGCGATGCCCCGGGGCCGTTCATCACCGTGGGTTATGCCTACCTACCGGTGGGGGGCGTGGTGGGTTCCAGCATCGACGGTCTGGTCATTGATGTGAACTACGGTCTGGACATC
Source organism: Flavobacteriales bacterium (assembly GCA_025455765.1). Lineage (GTDB taxonomy): Bacteria > Bacteroidota > Bacteroidia > Flavobacteriales_F > PHOS-HE28 > PHOS-HE28. The sequence continues at coordinate 8,328 of JALOLX010000028.1, forward strand.
GGCGCACGGACGGCCACCCACGAGATCGGGCATTATTTCGGCCTTCAGCACACCTTCGATGATGGCGGTGGATGCAACAATACCGACGGGTTCGCGGATACTCCCACCAGCGACAGCCCCACCTTCACGTGCAGCAATAGCAACCTCATGAAGTGCAACGTGCTCACGCAGTACGAGAACTTCATGGACTACAGCAACTGCACGGCCATGTTCACGGACCAGCAGGCCACGTACATGCAAGGCATCCTAACCGGTGTGCGCTCCGGCCTTCTGAACAACAACGCCTGCACCACCACACCCACCGGATATTGCATTCCCACTTCCACCTTCGGCACCGGTGATGGCGACTTCATCAATGCTGTTGCGCTCGGCTCCATCAACAACCTCAACAGCGGTGGCACGGACGGTCCCAGCTACACGGACTACAGCGCCACCCAAGGCACCACCCTGTTCCGGGGATCGGGCTACACCATCACCATCCAGTCCGGAGATTACACACCTGACCACTACGCAGCCTGGATCGACCTGGACCAGGACCAGGTGTTCGAGGTGAGCGAGAAGCTGGGCGAGTTCACCAACACGGCAGCGGGTTCCTCCGGCAGCATCACCTTCACTGTGCCTGCCGGGGCCACGTTGGGCGACACACGACTGCGTGTACGCGGCGTGTACCATGGCAATGGCGAACCCAGCCCCACCGATCCATGCTTCAACTATGCCTACGGCGAGACGGAGGACTACCGCATCACGATCGCCAATGCGCCACAGGGCTACTGCATCCCCACATCCACCTTCGGTACGGGCGATGGAGACTTCATTGATGGCGTGCAGTTGGAGGACATCAGCAACCAGAACAGCGGTGGAACGGATGAGCCGACCTACAGCGACCTGACCGCCGTTCACACCACGGCACTTGAACGGGGCGTGACCTATACCATCACCATCCGATCGGGAGACTATACGCCCGACCACTATGCGGCTTGGATCGACATGGACCAGGACCTCACCTTTGAGCTGAGTGAAAAGCTGGGTGAATTCACCAACACCGCAGCGGGGTCAACGGGTAGCTTCACCTTCACGGTGCCTGCGGCTGCCATGTTGGGCGGGACGGTGATGCGTGTGCGTGGTGTATACCACAATACCGGCGAGCCTTCGCCCACCGAACCCTGCTTCAATTATGCCTACGGAGAGACCGAGGATTATGGCGTGTTCATTGAAGGTAGCACGGGGATCGAAGGCCTCGGCCGTGAGCCGTGGTCCATCTACCCCAATCCCGCCAGCGGAACCGCGTTCCTGATCAACGCTGAACAGCAGAACGTCGACCTACAGCTCATCGATCTGCGCGGGCGTGCGGTCCTGACCTTGCAGGCCCGGGATGAACGGATCCCGATCCCATTGGATGGGCTTGCTTCCGGTCAGTATGTACTGCGCATCACGACCAAGGACAGCGTGGGCAACGTCCTGTTGGAGGTGATGGGCGTTCGCTAAAGAGCGGCGACCGGGAGCCTTCACGCTCAGTTCATCGAAGGTTGAACGGGGCTTGGCGAGATCGGCCGTTCCGGGAGGAACCGGGGCTTCCATGGGGCCGTACAGGGAGCCATAACGCTTCGCCCCATGGTACGCTTGATACCCCCACTGCTCCCAGCCTTCTTCGCCTTGATCAGTATGGCAGCCTCGGCCCAGCGTTCAGGGCTGGGACTGAAGGCTGGCCTGGGCGCTGCCCACACACGCTCAGGAGCCATGAACGGACGCTACACCAGCGGCGCCACCGTGGGCCTTTATGCTCCCCTGCTCGCAGCGCCACGCTTCGAGCTCCAACCTGAAGTACTGCTCACCGCATTGGGTAGCGGCTATGCGGGAAGCGAAGGCGAACGACTCATGGTCAGGAGCGTCTACGTGCAGGTGCCATTGATGGCCAAGGTCTACGTCGGCAGCACCCTCAACCTGCAGGGCGGTCTCCTGGCCGCCAAGCTCATCAATGCCACGCAGTACACGGATAAGGGAGAGCAGGATGTGACAAGCGGACACCGACCGGACGAGATCGCCCTCCTGCTCGGCGCGGGACTCGATCTACCCAGCGGCCTCGACCTCACCTTCCGCTACCACAACGGACTTACGCCGGTGCTGGCCAACGACAATGTGCTCTTTCCCCGGAACCAAGCGTTGTTGATGAGCGTGGGTTATCGGATGCTCGCCTTCAAGGCTCCCAGCACACAACGGCGACGACGCTGAGCGGTCGGCCTATCTTTGGCCGCGATGACCGATGCCCCTGTGATCGCCCTGCTGGGCGGCGGCCAATTGGGCCGCATGTTCATTGAGAACGCCCTGCGCTACAACGCCCGGGTGCAGGTGCTCGATCCGGATGCCCAAGCCCCCTGCGCCGACCTGGCCGAACGCTTCGTACACGGCTCTTTCGCTGACCGCGACACTGTGCTCTCCTTCGCTGCGAACGCAGATGTGGTGGGCATCGAGATCGAACATGTGAGCGTGGAGGCCTTGGAAGAACTGGCCGCCCGTGGTAAGCGCGTGATCCCGGCGCCCGATGTGTTGCGGACCATCCAGGACAAGGGGCTGCAGAAGGACTTCTATACGGCACATGGCATTCCCACAGCACCCTACGTATTGCTGGCTGATGGAAGCGAAGCAGCACAACACCACACCTTGCTTCCCGGCTTCCTGAAGGCGCGGCGTGGTGGCTATGACGGCAAGGGCGTGATGGCGATCAACACCGCACAGGACGCGGCACAAGCCTTTGCAGGCCCCTGCGTACTGGAACAGCGCATTGCAGTGGCGGCCGAGCTGGCGGTGCTGGTGGTCCGCAGCGACGATGGGCACACCCTCACCTACGATCCGGTAGAAATGGTGTTCGACCCACGGTTCAACCTGGTGGACCACCTGCGCGCCCCGGCCCGTGTGCCCACCACCGTTCAGCAGGAGGCGCGCCACCTGGCCCAGCGCGTGGCCGATGCCTTCGGCGCTCCGGGGCTGTATGCGGTGGAGCTCTTCCTCACCACTGACGGACGCGTGCTGGTGAACGAGACCGCGCCACGCGCCCACAACAGCGGACACCACACCATTGAAGCCTGCCCCAGCTCCCAGTTCGACCAGCTGCTGCGGTTGTACCTGGGCCTGCCTGCAGGTTCGCCCCGGCTGATCGGACCGGCCGCCATGGTGAACCTAGTGGGCGAAGGGGGAAATGGGTCGGCCGTGCTCGAAGGCGCCGCCGAAGTGCTCGGGCTGCCAGGCACCTTCATCCACCTGTACGGCAAGCACGAGACCCGCACAGGCCGCAAGATGGGCCACATCACCATCCTCAGCGAACATGAAGCTGCACGCGATGCGGCCATCGAACGCGTACGCACCAGCTGTCGCGTGGTACCTGCGATCGTTCATCAGCGAACACCCACCAACCCTTAGCACCCCAACAGCATGGTAGGCATCATCATGGGCAGCCGCAGCGACCTGGAGGTCATGCGCGAAGCCGTGGATACGATGAACGAATTCGGCGTGCCGCATGAACTCACCGTGGTGAGCGCGCACCGCACACCGGACCGCATGTTCGCCTACGCCAAAGGTGCAGCGGACCGCGGGCTGAAGGTGATCATCGCCGGGGCCGGTGGGGCGGCCCACTTACCCGGTATGGTGGCCTCGCTCACCACCCTGCCCGTGATCGGTGTTCCGATCAAGAGCCGGAACTCGATCGACGGCTGGGATTCGCTGCTCTCCATCGTGCAGATGCCTGCTGGTGTGCCTGTGGCCACCGTGGCGGTGAACGGCGCCCGCAATGCCGGATTGCTCGCCGTGCAGATCCTGGCCACCGCCGACCCGAAGTTGGCCGAACGCCTGCTGGCCTTCAAAGGTGAGCAGGAGGACAAAGTGCGTGATGGGATCGCCGCGCTTCAACAGCACTTCCCGAACGGGTTCGACCAATGATATCGGCGAAAGGCCGGCCCTACCAGCTGCACGTACTGCGCCTGCTGCCTGGCGAGGACGTGCGCAGCGAACTGGAACGCTGGTGCAAGGAGAACGCGTTGGAGGCCGCCGCCATCATCAGTGCGGTGGGTAGTGTATCACGCGCTGAACTGCGCCTGGCCGGCCGCTCGGATGGCACTGTGCTGAGCGGCGACATGGAGGTGTGCGCCTTGAGCGGCACGTTGTCGCAGCATGGGATGCACCTGCACCTTGCCGTGGCCGATGCGGAAGGACGGATGCAGGGCGGGCACCTACTGGCGGGCTGTGTGGTGCGCACCACCTTGGAAGTGGTGGTGCAGGAGATCGGTGGGTTGCGCTTCCTGCGTCGGACCGATGAACGCACAGGCTATGCCGAGCTGTTCCCCGAACCCATTGTGCCCTGATCACCGCTCAAGGCAGGATGTGCAACATGGTGGTGCCCGGACGGATGAAGGGATAGACCTCGTCAAGATCCGGATTGCGCAAGGCGATGCATCCGAAGGTCCAGTCCACACCCATCAGGATCCAATGGTCCTTGCCTTCGGGCACGCCGTGGATGCCGATCTCACCGCCGATCTCGGCTTCCTGCGGTATGGATCCCTTCTTCTTGCGCTCCTTGAAGCGCCGCCAGCTCTCAGCGTTCGGATAATCCACCCACACGAAGGCATGCCACCGCTCGTGGCGCCGCTTGCTGCGGATGCCGAAGGTGCCTTCCGGTGTGCGGCGATCGCCCTGCATCTGCTTGTCGCCCATGGGCTGCTCACCCAGCACGCAGGGGTACGTACACAGCGTGTCCCGGCCGTGCACCACATGGAAGGCGCGTCTTTCCTTATACACCACGAAGTGGATGCGTTCAGGGTCCAGCTTGAGACTGTCCACCAGCTCGGCCAGCGGCGGTCGTTCGGCATGGGTGGTGCGTTGCACAGCCCGCACCAACCGCTGTGCCTGCGATGGCAGGTCGTGACAATTCGCATGCACGGTGAGCAGCACCAGGAGGATGCATGACCTTATCAGCAGGGTGAACGGATACATGGTGCCGAGGGAATGCGGAGACGCTCGTTCCGTAACGTCCGTACTTCAACGGATGACGTGCACCCAGGCGTATGTGGAGGTTCAGCGGGCGTTGCCGAAGGACCACCGCACCCACAGCACGGCATCAAGGCCGCGGGCATCGGTGTAATAGCGGAACCGATCGAGGTAGTCGCGGTAGACGGTATTGAGCAGGTTGCCGCCAGTGAGGCCCATGCGCAGTTCGCCGGAAGGAAAGTGGCGCGCGGCAGAGATGGTGGCACCCAGGAGGTGATAGGCCGGTGGCGGATCGATGAAGTCCACGCCGAGCGGGAACCGCTGCTGGTGCAACACCCATTGGCTGGTGAGCCCGATCTCCACGCCCTTCCAGCCGCCGATGCTGTCCACGGCATAGGTGAGGCTGTTCTCCCAGCGATCGGGCGGCATCAGGAACAGCCAGGTGGACGCCACGAGGTCCTCTGCACGCACCAAGGAGTAGCGGCTGCGCAGGCTGAGCGGTCCGTGGATACGCAACGTGACCGCCGCATCGATGCCGCTGAGGAAGACATCGGTGGCCACGTAACGGAACACCGGGAAGGCCCCGCGGATGCTGAGCCTGTAGCCATCCGGGCGCAGGTAGATGTAGTCGTTGATCCAGCCTGCATGACCGCCGATGGTGGCCTTCAACCGACCATCGGCCATCACCGCCTCCAGCTCGGCCGAGCCACGCAGCGCACGTTCGCTCTCCAGGCGATCATCACCCTCTTCAATGGCAGCCGAACCATGGTGCAGGCCTTCGCTGTACAGTTCGCTCACATGCGGAGGACGGAACGCGCTGCTGATGTCGCACCGCAACCGGAGGTCCTTCCGCAGCTGCCAATTGGCGCCGATACTGAAGGCCTGGTTGACGAACACATGCTCCGGGGTGATGAAGTTGTCCTCCCGATCGAACTTGGCGATCTGCAGCTGGGTCAGCTCCACGCGCAGCCCGGCTTCGAGCTCCAGGTGCTCCGTGAGCGGGTAGTGTTCCACAAGGTAGAGTCCACCTGAACGACGCTTGTAGTCCGGCAGCAAGGGCCGCACTCCGGTGCCGGGCACGTTGTAGTTCTCCTGCATCAGACCTGAGAAGCCAAGCTTCCCGTGCAGGCGCTTCCCGAACCAGTGCTTCCACACCAGGTCCGTGGTATGGGTGTAGAGGAAAAGATCGATGCTGGGGATGGAACTGCGACCCGCGCGACGGATATCGTACTCCTGCCGGTCGTCGGCCTGGTAGGCGTAGGTGAGCACGAGCCTGTCGGTATCGCTGAGCCGGAAGGTGAACTCGCCCTTGGCCAGGTGGTGCGCGGCGGTCTGGCGGGGCGCGTCGATGGTGCGGGTGAAGGGTGCCTGGAACCAGGGTTCGCCGCGCTCCACGGCATTGCGCAGGTCGGTGAGGTTGCCGATATGTGCAGCACGGAGGATGCCGAGTTCACGTTGGAAGTAGCTGTAATAGACCTGCGCACCGCCCCAGGGACGCTGAAGGCCGATGGTGGCGGAAGCTCCCCCTTCGTGCATGCCGGTATTGCTGAGCACATAGCGCGGGCTTTGTGAATCGCCCAAGGTGCGGGCCGATCCCTGCACACGGAAGCCGAGCCCCCGGATGCGGCTGGAGGCCCATTGGAGCATGCCGTTCCCTCCCCCGCCCTGGCCGTTGTAGGAACCGAAGCCCCGCACTTCGCCACCCCAACCCGCGCGGCGTGGCAATTCCACCGGCTCGGTGATGACCACCCCACCGATGGCGTCCGCGCCATATTGCACGGACGCAGCACCCTTCACCACGGTGATGCGATCGCTGGAGAGCGGGTCCAGGTTGGGCGCATGCTCGGTGCCCCACTGTTGATCCTCCTGTCGGACGCCCTGGTTCATCACCAGCACCCGGTTCCCGTAGAGGCCATGGATCACGGGCTTGCCGATGGTGGGGCCGCTGCTGAGCATGGTGACCCC
>JALOLX010000029.1 GCA_025455765.1 Flavobacteriales bacterium
GTGATGCGCGCGCCGGCATACTCCTGCATGGCGAACGACGCGGTGGGGCGCCAGCGCGAACGGCCCTCCTTCATGCGCGCTCCGGTCCACGTGAGGCGGCCGTGGTAGCCGTAGCCGAAGACCGCACGCTCCCGCCCGGCCAAGGCATCGGAACTGCGCTGCCGCAGGTCGCGGTCGAGGTCGGCGCCGCGCAGCAGGTGGCCCGGCAGTTCGTTGAAGACCGCGTTGCTGTTGTAGAGCAGCGCCCCTTCCACCCGGAGGAGGTGCCGGGCGCTGTCAAGGCCATGGTCCGGCGGCAACGGTGTCCATTGGGACTTCGCGCTGAACGCTGCCAGCAAGCCGAGCAGGAGAACGGAGACGCGCCTATTCATTCCCGTTCACGAGGTAGTTGGCCCGCGTGGTGATCTGCACGTCCAGGGCGTAGCGCTCCAGCAGCCGCAAGTGCTCGCTCTGGTCGGCGGTGTTGAAGATGGCGCGCAGCCGCAGCTGGTTCCCTTGGTACAAGCGGTCCATCTGTTCGGCGCTCACCATGGCGCGGGCTTCGCTGCTGCGCGCCTGCACCACCGTACGGTCGGGACCCAGCAGCCCGGCCTGCAGCGCGCCGGTCACGGGGATGGTGGACAACACCGCACCGTCCGCATCCACCAGGGCCAGCTCCAGCCGGGCATCGAAGGGGAAGCTGTTGGTGCCGAAGACCATCAGCTCACCGCTCTGGATGGCGTGCCCTTCCGCGCTGCCGGGCAGGTCGGGCGTGACCAGCGTCTCCAGCGTAAGTTCATTGGCAATGAGGCGCAGCGGCACTTCCAGCTCCAGATCGGCCTTCAGCTGGCTCTCGTAGTAGAGGAAGTCGTTGCCGTTGCTGATGTCACCCAGCGGATTGACCCGCAGTTCCACATCATAGTCAATGCGGTCGGGCAGCACTTCCAGGAAGGCGTCGATGTTGCTGTCGTCCTGATCGAGCTCGTTGCTGTAGAAGCTGGGCTGCGGCCCTGTGCCCAGGTCGATGGCGCGGTTCAGGTTGATGGGGCCGTCGAGGATGGTGTGGCTCAGGTCCACCGAAGCGCCGGTGCGACTGTTCACCGCCGTGAAGCGGTCCAGCACCACCTGCAGGTCCATGCCCACGCCGTTCTCCACATCCAGCCGCAGCCGCACGTCATCGAGGTCCAGACCGCCTGCCACAATGTTGCGGAACAGGTCCAACGGCAGGTCCTCGCCTTGCTGGCGCACCGTGCGTTGACCGAAGAAGCCCTTGGCATAGGCCGGCACCAGTCCGGTGTAGCTGACGGTGATGAGGATGCTGTCCAATTCGCTCACCGTAGCGCCGTTGCCGTTGGGGTCGAGCTGGGTGCTGATGAGGCTGTAGATGGTGTTGACGCTGTTGAACGCGGGGCCCCGCAGGTCGAAGCGTGTGCCGGACAGGTCGCGGGTGGTGATGCCGATGGCCGGAGCGTTCACCGTGCCGGGCCCCACCGAAGTGGTGATCACCTGCTCGCCGTTGGGGAAGGTGGCGCCGCGCAGCTCGAAGCGACCGATCAACCCGCTCTGGACCTTGTTCACCGTGCGGATCTGCAGGTTGCCTTCGCGGAGGTTGAGCCAGCGCAGGTCCACACCGTCCAGGTCCAGGCGGGTGTTGTCCTCGATGTTCAGCAGCTGTAGTCCGGCAGGGAAGTCGAACGACCCCGGCGCGGGCAGGGCATAGCGGTAGACGAAGTTGGTGTCGGGCGCGGCCAGCAAGGTGTCCAGCTCGACGTTGAAGAGCGTGCTGCGGTACACCAGGATCACACTGCCGTTCGCATCCACCTCCAACAGGCTGTCCGGCACCAGATCGCGAATGGTGAAGCGCCCGCTCACCAAAGGGGCCACCACGTCCACGTCCCAGCGCGACGCACGGTCGTCCTTCCGGCAGGCCGCCAGCAGTACGAGCGCGAGGAGGAGGGAGGCAACCCTCCCCGGGGGGCATACGTTATGCATGTGGTACGGGCACAAATTACGGTCAGGCAGGCATCCGTCATGTTGCCAATGTGTGGCGAACGTTAATTTGGTCGCACCGATCACCGTGTTGTGCTTGGGATGCTGCTCCAACGACATATCCTTCTGCCCTGGCTGGCATCGGCAGTGACCATGTTCGGCTTCTCCTACCTCTGGCACGGGGTGGCGTTGACCGATCTGGAAGAACTGCGCATACCGCTCACCCTCTATTTCGTGCTCTCCGGGGTCGTCTACCTCGGCCTGGGCTTGCTGCTCACCTTCGGCATCCACGAGGCGGCCCGCCGCGAACTGATCTCGCTGAAGAACGCCTTCCCCTTCACCTCATTCCTGGTCGGTGCCGCCCTCGGCTTCGCGGTCTACCTGGTGATCTTCGTGCTCGGCATGACCTTCACCAAGCACGGCATGGTCCACTTCGTGGTGGACATCCTTTGGCAGATGGCCGAACAGGGGCTGGGTGGACTGGCCGTGAGCCTGGGCATCATCTACGATATGCACAAGCGCTTCCTCGAACAGGAGCGGGCCTGATCGTCGTTACGAAGCGTTGTACTTGCCCTTCCACAGCCGCTTGATCAGCGCCGCGTGCTCGGGTTCCTTGCCGGCCGTTCCGGGGGTGTAGAAGCTGGTGCCCGCAAGGCTCGGCGGAAGGAATTCCTGGTCGATGAAGTTGCCCTCGCCGTCGTGGCTGTACTGGTACTCCTTGCCGTAGCCCAGGTCCTTCATCAGCTTGGTGGGCGCGTTGCGCAAGGCGATGGGCACCACCAGATCGCCAGTGCGCTGCACCGTGGCCTGTGCCGCCCCGATGGCCACATAGCTGGCGTTGCTCTTCGGTGAGCAGGCCAGGTAGATCGCGCATTGGCTGAGGATGATGCGGCTCTCCGGCCACCCGATCATCTGCGCCGCCTGCATCGCGGTGGTGGCCATCAACAGCGCATTGGGATTGGCGTTGCCGATGTCCTCGCTGCTGAGGATCACCATGCGCCGCGCGATGAAGAGCGGATCCTCGCCGCCTTCCACCATGCGCGCCAACCAGTACACCGCCGCGTTGGGGTCGCTGCCCCGGATGCTCTTGATGAAGGCGGAGATGATGTCGTAGTGCTGCTCGCCCTGCTTGTCGTAGCGCGCGCTCAAGGTGTGTACCACGTCCTGCACACCTTCATCGGTGATCTCCACCGGACCTTCGGGCGCGGCTTTCACGCACAGCTCGAAGGTGTTCAGCAGCCGCCGTGCATCGCCACCGCTCGCGCGGAAAAGGGTGCTGGTACTGCGCAGGGTGATGGACCGGTCCTTCAACTGGGCGTCCTGCGCCATCGCCCGGTGCAGCAGCGCCAGCAGGTCGCTTTCGGTGAGGGCTTCCAGCGTGTAGACCTGGCAGCGGGAGAGGAGCGCCCCGATCACCTCGAAGCTCGGGTTCTCCGTGGTGGCGCCGATCAGGGTGATGGTGCCCTTCTCCACTGCACCGAGCAGGCTGTCCTGCTGGGCTTTGCTGAAGCGGTGGATCTCGTCGATGAAGAGCACCGCACTGCGCGAGAAGAGCCCGCTGCCACCGGCCTTTTCGATCACTTCGCGCACGTCCTTCACCCCGCTGCTGATGGCGCTGAGTGTGTGGAACGGGCGCCCCAGTTCCTGTGCGATGAGGCGGGCCAAGGTGGTCTTGCCCACCCCCGGCGGCCCCCAGAGGATCATGCTCGGCAGCATGCCACCGGCCAACGCCTTCCGCAGCACGCCTTGCGGACCCACCAGGTGCTGCTGCCCCACGACCTCGTTCAAGGTGGTGGGCCGCATGCGCTCGGCAAGCGGCATCGACAGGTCCGTGGCGTGCATGGACCGCGAAAGTAAGGCGGGCTATCAGCTTACGGCCGTGCCGAGCATCAGCACCAGCAGGAGCAGTACAAGCCCGTGCAGCTCACGGTCGTCCAACTGGTGGGAAAGGGAAACGGCGATGGTGCGGAGGTTGCGGCGCATGCAGTAGGCTGTCCAAGCCTGTGGGTGCATCGGCCGTCGTTCAGAGTGACCGCAAGATAGTTCCGGTCGATATGTTTGTCAATTTTGTCGATAGTTTATAGTGCTTTGTCGATGCATTGACCTTGGAGTGTCGAGGTCTTGAGGGATACAAGGCAGCGGGCGCGCTCACGTACGCACGGGAGGCCCCTGTTCAAAACTTTTTCTGCCAGGAAATTTGTCGGCCCCGATCGGATGTGCTTATTTGTGCGTCATCAAGTTGACAGAAAAAATGTCAAGCGATCGCCGCCCCGCTCACCACGCCCTGCGCATTGTTGTGCGGCGCGCGATCCACACCGCCACCGACCGGGCGTGAACAGTACGGTCCACGAACACGTAACTTCAACACACGATACGCACATGGCAACGGAGATCAACAAGGAGAAATTGAAGGCCCTCCAGCTGACAATGGACAAGATGGAGAAGACCTTCGGGAAGGGAGCCGTCATGCGCATGGGTGATGATGCCATCGAACAGGTGGAGGTCATCCCCAGCGGTTCCATCGGCCTCGACCTCGCCCTCGGCGTGGGCGGTTACGCCAAGGGACGCATCGTCGAGATCTACGGTCCTGAATCGTCCGGTAAGACCACCCTGGCCATCCACGCCATCGCCGAGGTGCAGAAGAAAGGAGGCATCGCCGCGATCATCGACGCCGAACATGCCTTCGATCGCTTCTATGCCGAATCCCTTGGTGTGGATACCGAGAACCTCCTGATCAGCCAGCCCGACAACGGCGAACAGGCCCTGGAGATCGCCGATAACCTCATCCGCTCCGGTGCCATCGACCTGCTCGTTGTGGATTCCGTGGCGGCCCTCACGCCCCGCGCCGAGATCGAAGGGGAAATGGGCGACAGCGCCGTGGGCATGCAGGCCCGCCTGATGAGCAAGGCCCTGCGCAAGCTCACCAGCACCATCAGCAAGACCGGCTGCTGCTGCATCTTCATCAACCAGCTCCGCGAAAAGATCGGGGTGATGTTCGGCAACCCCGAGACCACCACCGGCGGTAACGCGCTGAAGTTCTACGCCAGCGTTCGCCTCGACATCCGTCGCTCCAACCAGATCAAGGAAGGAGAGAACGTTACCGGCAACCGCACCAAGGTGAAGGTGGTGAAGAACAAGCTCGCACCGCCCTTCCGCAAGGCCGAGTTCGATATCATGTTCGGTAAAGGCATCAGCAAGACCGGCGAGATCATCGACATGGGCGTGGAGATGGGCATCATCAAGAAGTCAGGCAGCTGGTTCAGCTACGAGGACAATAAGCTCGGTCAGGGCCGCGACGGCGTGCGCCAACTGCTCGAGGACAACACCGAACTCTGCGAAGAGCTCGAGAAGAAGATCAAGGAAGCGGTGGCCAAGACCGAGGCAGCGGTCGAGGCGTGATCTGGATCACCCGCTACTTTTGGAGGGTCCCGGTTCGGAGTGTTTTCCGGGGCCCTCCTTTCTTTTTCACCCCCGCCCAGCCCATGCGCGTGCTCCTGTTCTTCTGTGTGGTACTCCTCCTTTCCGCTTGCACACCCAAGGGGCCCGAGCAGGACAGCTCCACCGCCACCGATGCCAGTGCCAACCCGCTGCTCGCCCTCGAACAGCGCATCCTCGCCGATCCCAACAACGCTGCGCTCTTCGCCGAACGCGCCCGTTATTACCTCTCCATCGATAGCCTGCGCCTGGCCGAGAACGACCTGCGCCGCGCCATGGCCATCGCCCCCCAAGCGCCCGAATGGCCATTGCAACTGGCCGACCTCTACTACTCACGCATCCGCCTGCTCGAAGCCGAGGAACTCCTGCAACAGGCCGCAGCCCTCGATACCAACCGGGTGGAAGCGCTCCTCAAACTGAGCGAACTGAAGCTCGTGCAACGGTCCTACAAGGAAGCCATGCAGCTCGCCAACAAGGCCCTGCGCAAGGAAGTGACCAATGCCCAAGGCTACTTCCTCAAAGGCTGGATCCACAAGGAAGCCGGCGACACCGCCTTGGCCATCAGCAGCTTCCGCACCGCCGTTGAACAGGCCCCCGACTTCTACGATGCCTACGTGTCGCTGGGATTGCTGCATGCCGCGCAGCACGACCCCCTCGCCCTGCAGTACTACAACACGGCCATCGAGCTCCGCCCCAATAGTGTGGAAGCGCTGTACAACAAGGCGATGTACTGCCAGGAACACGGGCAGGACAGCATCGCCCTGCTCTGCTATGATCGCATCAAGGAGGTGGCGCCCCAGAACGCCATGGCCTACTACAATTCGGGCTACATCTTCCTCACCCTACGCGGCGAACCGGTCAAGGCACGGTCGGAGTTCACGCGGTCCATCGCCCTCCTGCCCACCAATGCCAACACCTTCTACAACCGGGGCCTCACCTACGAAGAGCAAGGCATCCTGGACAGCGCGATGCTCGACTACCAGCAAGCCCTTCGCCTGGATCCCGCCGCCGACCTCCCCGCCGAAGGCCTGAGCCGCCTACAACGCAAGGGGGTGAAGGTGGTGAAGCCGTGATCGATAGCCTATCTGTGAGGGAGGATACGTACAAAGTTTTCCTCATGGAGCCGCTCTTTACTGCGCATCCAGCAATGAGTGGCAGAACTTTGGGGTAGCTTACACGGCCACCGGCATCGTGCAGGTAGAACTCCTGGGCTTCAATGTCGCCCTCGTACTTGCCGTAGCGCTTGTAGATGCGCTGGTCGGTGGGGCCGTGCAGGTAGTGGGTCTGGTAGTGCGAAGACTGTTTCCACATGTCCAACAGCACAGGCAGTTGCGCACGGCCATAGGTGGTGTTGAAGATGCTGCGGGCTCTATGCGAACGATCTATTCCGAAAATGGAACAGGGGAGTGCAGGGGTGATCGGGAATGTGCGGGGCATCAAGGAGATCTAGCGGCTGGCCCCGGAGGACTAGAACACGACCATCAACGTGATCGATGCCTTCCTCCGCGACACCAAGACCAATATGCCGAACGGGAAGTAAGGCTTCAAGCCAAGGTCAAGATCCAGCAGATACTCGGGCCTGCGGCCTAACCAACCCGAGCACGAACACCTGTGCTAGTCATGGTATACACTCACCCGGCGTAGACCATATTGAGCATAGTTCATTCTGTAGTCCATCACTTGGTCGTAGCGGTTGAGCGCTATACAGGCAATAATGACCTGGCTAGGCCATCGCATCGGACGGGGCATTATACCTGAGTAGGGTGCATATACAAGCAAGGTGTCGGCTTCGCTTCGGTAGTAGATCTCGTCCGTTACAAAGGCATAGTCACGCTCCTTGTCATAGTCACGCTTCGTCGAGTCGGTCTTGATGAGGATCTGCTCATGGTTACCCGCTAGGCCCCAAGTTCGAGCCTCGATGAAAAGAGTTTCACCTTGCGCGCGGAATGGCACCGCTTCCATCTTGAGCAGACATTGCTCGTTCGAATTGTTGGCACAACTCATGAGTGTTGCACTGGCAAATGTGACTAAAGCCTTGCGCATGGTAGGTTATACTGCTATTTCGAGGGCCTGTAGGATTCCCATCCAGCTTTGCTCATTCGGTATTGGTACATAACCTCACCGTATGCGGGAGGCGGGCCGTAGGATGTGCCGTTGACAACTATGTCAACCTTCTCATTGAGCGTCAGGCTACCTTTCACATGGTAGGCACCAGCAAGTTTTTGGAAGGTATCGAACGAAACGCTACCACCGAAGATGGTTCCAATAGCTGCATTTCGGCCCGCGAGGTAGTTCCCCGCAGACCTGGAAGTAGCGTACTGTCCATTCAAAATTGCTCCTACTCCGGGATAGTCCCTCTTGATATTGAAGATTCCTTGCTTTCCGGATTCGCGAGCGATATCTATCAGGTCCATTCCATCTGCTTGGGCCTTGGCCACCATGCGGTCGACGATGTTGTCCCAAGTAGCGCCGAATTGAATCCGGGTTTCTATCATTGCCTTCCCGGTTTCAGGATTAATAAACTCGTCCCAATGTGCAGTGTAACCCATTAGAGTGCCTCCTCCAGATGTGCTGGGGGCACATTGTCCTGAGGGGTCACAGGTACCTGCTCGCTTCTGATCGATTTCGTCCTTGGTTACTCCATTCGCATGAGCGTAAACGCCATTATCCCCGTCGTTGTAGACAGCGATGACATTGCAGTCGGCATCCGTGTGCGTGGATTCATAGTTGCCCGTTGGGTCAACCATGGAGATCGGGTTGTTGAATGCATAACGGTAAAGCGTCCATGAGGGAGCCAAATCAGCCAATGCATCCACACTCAGGAACCTGGCCACATCACTATCATAGTACCGCGCCCCGCGGTAATCCAAGCCGGTCTCCAGGTCGCGCTCGTGGTGGGTGGTGAGGTGCTTTTCCTGTGCGCTGTGGATGTGCTGGCGCAGGATGGAGCCGTAGGGGTAGTAGTCCGCCGCGTGCAGCAGGGTGGGTACCTGGGTACCGTCCACACAGGGGATGGAGTAGGTGAGGCGCATGTTGCCGAGGTGGTCGTGAAGGTAATAGGTTACCTCCTTCAGCGCGATGGGGTGCTCGGGTGGCAGGTAGTAGAAGGGGAGGCCGTTGGCGCCGTTTCCCGGGTATGTTCGGGACCTCCCCTTTTGAAGCGAGCGATGAGGATATGGCGACCAGGCGACCTGCCTGGCGGTAGGCAGGGGCGCGGAAGGACTCGCATAGCCGGCACTACGTGAGGTCTTCCGCAACGAAGGATGGTCGTCATAGACCTTCGCGCAGCCTATTGCGGAGGTCCCGAATAGGCCCTCAGCTTTGCCCTCGCCTAAGAGCTCTTCCACGCTCAGCAGGACTTCCTTTTTGCTGTCGTAGCGTTTCACGGCTATGGGGTGTCGGCTGTTCAAGAAGGTCCACTTGGTGCGGTACTGTGCAATGTAGGTGGTGTCGGTGGCCACCAGCTCTGCATAGGCTTCGCTACCCAGCACCAGGAATTGGCCGGGTGTGGGTTCAATTAGTACGGCTGCAAAGGGGTATTCCAGTCCGCTTTGGGTCTCGTGCAGGTCGTAGATGTAGGAGGTAAGCGCCTGGAAACGGGCTTCGTTGTGGTCGGCCAGTTCTTTGCGGCCCAGATCGCGGGTCAGCACATCGGGCTGTTGTTCCTGTATGGGCGTGATCTTGGCGAAGCGCTGTGACCCGAAGATGTACCAGGTCCAGGCACCGGTGGTCGCACCATCGCCGTCATCGCGCCCCCCGAGCATGTCCAGAATGCCCAGGGTGCGGCCAGCGGCATCGTGCAGGTAGAACTCCTGGGCTTCGCACTTGCTATGGTACTTTCAGGGATGGGCGAATAATGTTCCGAAGACGCGACGTGGGAGTGCAAGGCGGAAATGTGCGGGGCACATGGGCCGCGCTCATGCATCAACCCATTTACTTTTTAAACCCGATCGGCGGGCGCTTCTTGGGGACCTTCGCCAGTAACAAGCGGTTCTCTTCTTCTTCCCGCATCCGCCTCAGCTGGCCGAAGATCACTTTGATGTCGCGGCTATGATGGCTCACGGTACCGCTGAGTTTTTCAAGCTTCAACAATAACTCGCTATGTGTGGCCAACACAGCACGCATATGGGAGAACACACGCATCACTTGAATGTTAACCGCGATAGCGGTATCGCTACCCAATACGCTGGAGAGCATCAGCACACCGTGTTCAGTGAACGCCATCGGCAACACTGGGGAGAACTTCAGGCTCCCCAACCGTGGATCGCTCTCGATCAGCTGTAGCTTCTCCGCCTTGGTCAACTCGAACATGAAGTCCTCGGGGAAGCGACCGATGTTCCGTCGGACCTGCTCCTTGAGGCGCTTGGTCTCTGTTCCGTAAAGCGTGGCAAGGTCGCTGTCGAGCATCACTTTCTGCCCCCGAACATCACGTATCAGGTTCTCAAGTCGTCGTGTTGGAAGCATGCTTTTCACAGTGGTGACAAGGCTTTCCGAGGTGGACGCAAATTGCGTCCACCTCATTCGGCAGGGCTTGCGAAGCTATCAGCTTTAGCTGGGTGTCGCAACCTGTGACCTCCAGTCATTCCATTGATCGGGTGAACCGAACGCCATCTTCTGCCAACACCGTTCCCGCAGCGCTCTGTCTCCCATTTCTCAGTTCGCACCGTTGCGCGGTACAGCACGAAGATAGCGTTGGTCCATTGCAGATCGGCCGCTGTGTGATGGACTTCGCCCTGTGGCTGGGAAGAGGACCACGCAGCGCAGTTGGACCCCGCCGCCGACCTACCCGCCGAAGGCCTGAGCCGCCTGCAACGCAAGGGGGTGAAGGTGGTGAAGCCGTGAGTGTCTTTCAATGGGGAGGCGAAGTGAGAACGTGCTCCTCGTTGGGGCATGCAAGACCTCAGCCCCAGTAATGAATGGCTGAGATCGGGGGAAGTTTACACAAGTGCCGGTCTGGCCTTGCAGATCTACGCCGGCGCGGCTCAGGGGCCTGTGCGAACGTGTTGTTCCGAAGATGGAACAGGGGAGTGCAGGAGGGAGACCGCGCCGAAGCCTCCTCGCAGCATCACGTTGCAGGAATGGTGGGTTCCGGAAGACCTGTTAGCTTCAAGATCTCCCTGGTCAGGCGATCGAAATCCCTGTAGCAGGCCTGTACCGCCGCCACGTGGCCGCCGATGGCCCCATCCGCAGGCTTCAAGTGGAACATGGGTTTGCGCGCTTCTTGGGCCATGGGCATCAAGCTACGGTAGTGCTTGATCATGTCGATCCGGTTGGGGTCGTTGCCCGGCACGGGCTCCGGCGTTCCAAGCACGTAACGGGCGTAAATGGCAGGTGCCTTATCCACCCACTTTTGGTAGGCTTGTACTGGCCTGTCCAAGCGTACGGCATGTTGCATCAACACATAGCCGGTGGGCTGCATGTTCCCTGAGGGCAATGGAATAGTTGCATCCGGATTGCGGGGTAAGCGTTCCTGCCATTGTTCGCGCCAAGCACGCAAGGTGCGCCCCAGATTCTCCAGACCCTTCATGCTGAAGAGGTCGGCTGCAAGGGGCACCACCACGTGGTCAGTGGCCACCATAGCGGCCCGGTTCAAGGCACCCAGGTAAGGGCCCACATCAGCTATGATCACCTCCGCGCGAACCTCCTTCGCTCCCGCTTGGATGACCCGAGAAATGGCACTTATGACCCGAAAGGCGCGCACCTTCCTGTCCATACAATCGGGCCATTGGCTGCTAAGCTCATCTTCCAGCGCGCTCAAGCGCATGTCGCCGTTCAAAAGCCAAAGACTTTCGGCGATCTCGGTCAGGTCCGGTGTCTGAACGTCAGAGGTTCCACTCGAAAGCGGCTCAATGCACCCGTAGATCGTGCTAGTGGAGGGAGGGTCGGACCATATCTCCTCCAGCGCCTCGTCCGTCATGAACGCGGCCGTAAGGTTGGCTTGTGGGTCAAGGTCCACGGCTAACGTACGCACACCCAAGTTGTTGAGCATCCAGGCCACATGGTACACCAAGGAGGTCTTGCCTACACCGCCCTTGTTGTTGAAGAAAGTGATGACCGGGACGCTCATCGTTTGCGCAGTATGGCGAGCACATGCTCGGGTTGGACAACGAATTCCAAGGGCGGGTTGCCGTTGCGCTCCAGTTCCTGCCGGGCGGTAGCGATGCCGAAGCCGAAGCCTTGGGCAAATCCCAAGTTGGCCAGGACGGACGCCAGCTCGGGGTTCCGGTAGTCGGTGACACCCGGCTCACCAAAGTTGCGTGTGTTCACTTTCCCGAAAGGTCCACCGGGGTTTTGGATCTCTACTCTGTCGTTGTACCAATACACCCGCACCGGGGCATTGGTACCTTGATAGGTGCGATGAAGCACCGCGTTCTGCGCGATCTGGATCAGCGCGGGGAGCGGGTACTCGGGCGTATCCAACTGCCGGGCGCCACCCTTGATGTCGACAGCCACTTCATTGCTCAGCTTCAGGATATTCTCCAAGCCGGTGAGCATATCGGCCAACCTGCCAGTAAGTCGCTTGCTGTTCTTGATCGGATCACCCAAGGCCGTACCGTCAATGCGCAGGAACTGAATAAATGCGCCTGGGATGTGCTGTGTGGGATCGAGCCCAAGGGTTAGCAAGCCTAAGATAGAGGGCACGGGATCCGCTGGGCTTTGGACGAAACGGAGCGACGCCAATTGCTGCTCCAAGCTGCGCTGGTTGCGCGCAATGACCTCCGGTGCCACGGCCAGAGGTAGGTAGTGATTCCGGAAATAGTCCAGGTCCAGATCGTGCAGTCCAGCGTTGCCAACAGCCTGCACCATGTACGAACGTTGGCCGGCCCTCTTCCGCTCGGTTAGGCGGTTCTCCTGATCAGGTGTGGCATGGTGCCGCACGGAACCTACTCGGATGCAGGTGCGCCCCTTGTAGCGCACTGGTGGTTCCGTTGCGGGCCTCACCTCCACTACGGCCAGTTCTTGCCCCTTCAAGTTCCGCTTCAATACCTGCATATCCGGCATAGGGTCGATGTTCCCTTGTAGCCGTATCTGTGCAAGCTCTGCGATGAGTTTTTCTGTAATGGAGATCCCAGTGACCGATCCATCATCGTTCAGCCCAACGAACAGGACACCTGTGCGGTCACTGTCGTTCACGTCATTGCTGAACGCACAGATATCGTGGTAGATATCCGCCTTGTCAGAGGTGGAGGGCTTGAATTCCACGAATTCCGATTCACCGCCCTCCCAGAGCTGTATCAGTTCGTCGTCCGACAACATGCCTCAAAGGTCGTTCACGTAGTGGTCTCTTTCGGCATCGCCACGCTCTCTTTTTCCAGTCCCTGTGTGTTCGGACTTCAACGCATGAGGACTACGTGGGTAAGAAATGAGCTCAACGGTCATCAAGGCATCCTGATCAGCGCTATGCTCGACCACCAGCAAGCCCTGCGCCTGGACCCTGCCGCCGACCTGCCCGCCGAAGGCCTGAGCCGCCTGCAACGCAAGGGGGTGAAGGTGCAGAAGCCGTGAGGTGCTGATCAGCGCTTGCGCCGCGGTGCCTTGGCCTGCACCGGATCGGGCAGCCAGGTGCTGTGGCCGTTGCCCAACACCAGGAAGCGCCGCACGAGGTAGCGGCCGTTCACGCGGGCACGTAAAGTCCAGGTGCCGGGCCGCAAGAGGTCCAGCGGGAGATGGTCCCACTGGTCTGCGGCCAAGCGGTGCTCCACGTCGCCTCGGCCATTGAGCAGCTCCACAGCCTCTGTGCCGCGGGGCAATTGCAGATCGAGCGATCCGGCTACTGCGCCCGGGGCAAGGCCCAGACGGGTATCGTCGGCCGTGCGCTCGGGTGCGGCATGCGGCACATAGGCCACATCGTCCGCCGTCTGCGCCGAGACCAGCAGCGGTGAGCAACACAGCAGAAGGAGGAGGACACGGATCATCGCCCCCCTCTGTACGTGCCTGGGGTCACCGGGGTTACCGCGCTGCCCATCGTAATTTGGCCCCATGGAGCAGATCATCGACCCGGCCAGGACCGCATTGGAGGAGCGCCTGCGAAAGGTCTTCCCCGATATCTACGAGCCTGCGGCACGCAAAGAGCTCGTGGAACAAGGCCATTTCATGGAACTGAAGGCTGGAGAGGTGTTCATGGAGATCGGTGGCTACATCCGCACCGTGCCCCTGGTGCTTTCTGGCCTCTTGAAGCTGGAGCGCATGGATGATGATGGCAACGAGATGCTGCTCTATTACCTCAAGCCCGGGGAGACCTGCGCCATGAGCCTCACCTGTTGCATGAACGAGCCGCGCAGCACCATTCGCGTGACCGCGGAGGAGGACAGCGAACTGCTGGCGATCCCGGTGCGCATGATGGACCGCTTCACCGAGGAGTACCGCAGCTGGAAGAGCTTTGTGATGCTCACCTACCAACGCCGCTTCGATGAACTGCTCCGCACCATTGATGGCGTGGCCTTCCAGAACCTCGACAGCCGCATTGCCGACCTGCTGCGCAACAAGGCGCGCAACAGCGGCTCCAACGTGCTCCTGATCACCCATCAGGAGCTGGCCGAACAGCTCAATTCCAGCCGCGAGGTGGTGAGCCGCCTGCTCAAACGCATGGAGCACGAAGGACAGGTGAAGCTCGGTCGCCAGCGCATCGAATTGCGCAGTCTCGATCCGCTTCGGTGAGCGAGGTCACTGTATACAGCCCTGTTGCCAGCAGATCTTTGCAGCACCAATACGAACAGCCCATGGACCTCCTTCGCCTCATCAACGACCCGCACGCCACCATCGTGGACGTCCGCACCCCAGCCGAATTCCAAGGCGGCCATGTGGCGGGTTCGATCAACATCCCCTTGAACGAAGTGCCCCATCGCGTGGACGAGTTCCGCCAGATGGCACGCCCCCTGATCCTGTGCTGTGCCAGCGGCAACCGCAGCGGCCAGGCCACCTACTTCCTCGAACAGCACGGGCTGGAAGAGGTGTACAACGGCGGCGGCTGGTTGCAGGTGAACCATGCGATCGCCCAGAAAGCCTGATCAGCCATGAACAGCTTCCAGGAACTCATCAACAGCGACACACCGGTGCTGGTGGACTTCTACGCCGACTGGTGCGGACCGTGCCGCTCACAAGCGCCCATCCTGAAGGAGGTGGCCGCTCAGGTGGAAGGGAAGGCCCGCGTGATCAAAGTGGATGTGGACCGCAACCCCGCCGTGGCCCAGGCCTATGGCATCCGCAGCATCCCTTCGCTGATCATCTTCCGCAAGGGCCAGCCCGTGTGGCGTGCCACAGGTGTGCGCCAAGCCAACGAGCTGGTGGCCGAGCTCGATAGGGCGGCCGCTTGACCGAGCCGGTGAACAACGAAGAAGGCCCATGGTACTGCCACGGGCCTTCTTCACTTCGGTGCGCCAGACGCTTACTCGTTGTCGTCGTTGCCGATGTTGATGCCGAGGGTGAGGCCGTAGCTCACGTAGCGCGAATCGATGTTCGACAGGTTGGGGTTATCGTCCAGGATCCGCGATAGACCGAAGGATGCAGTGGGGCTGAGCGTGAAAAGACCCATGTCCAGGGCTAGGCCACCATCGATGTTCCAAGATCCACCGCGCATGTCACCTTCGTTCCAGGTCAGATCGTCGTCGCGGTAGTCCACGCTCATCAGCACGTCGTAGCTGGGGCCCAGCATCAGGCGTACGTCGAACTGGTAGGTGTCCACCAAACGATAACCCACCTGTGCGCGCAGCTTCAAATTGGTGCGCACCAGGTTGTCCTCGGCGAGTACACTACCGGCTGCGCCGCCAGCGATGTCGGTGCTATAGGTCACTGCGGTGACGCTTCGGCCCAGGAACGCACCGGGTTGAATGAACAGCCGGTCACCGAAGCGGGCGTCCAGGCCCAGTTGCCAGCCGACGTTGGCCTTGTAGCTGAATCCGTCGGGCGCTTGGGTGAGGCTTTGGAAAGTGAGACCAGCCTGTGGGTTGATCTGTACTTGTGCTTGGCTGGCCCCGAAGGCACCGGCCAGTAGGGCGGTCAGGATGAACTTTTTCATGGTCTTGGTC
>JALOLX010000030.1 GCA_025455765.1 Flavobacteriales bacterium
TTCGGTGTGGGCCATCGCACCCGTAGCCCCATCCAACGCACCGACACTCGCCTGTGCTGGGAAGTGGTCACCGAAGGCCAACCGTTCGCCGGTGCGCCCATCACCACCAGCGTGCTGACCACAGGCTGTGCCGCCACCTTTACGGACATCGCTACAGCCGGACAAGAACTGAAGGAATTGGTGCCGAAGACCCCGGGCTACATCCGCTACAAGTGGCGCCTAAGGCCGGAGTATGCCATGAACAAGCTTATCGACGGGCAACGGTACGGACGGTGGTTCTACGGCTCGGTATCCGGCACGGGCGACATCGGCATCCTCCCAGTGGAACTCGTGGACCTGCAGGCACAGGCCGTTACCGCTGGCAATCACATCACCTGGCAGACCGCATCCGAGGTGAACAGCGACCATTTCATTGTGGAACGCTCTTCCGACGCACTTCACTTCATACCGATCGATCGGATCAGCGCTGCGGGCACCAGCCTTCAACTACTGTCCTATGAGCTGCTGGACCACCAGGCTCCGCAAGGACTTTCTTACTACCGCCTGCGAATGGTGGATCGCGATGGTTCCTTGGAGTATTCGCACATCGTCACGGCATGGCGCAGCGTCGGTCGTCTGCTTGTATATCCCGACCCCGCCCTGGACATCCTGCGCTGGCAAGGTCCCACGGCCGCACGCATCGAGGTCCTGGATGCGCTGGGTCAAGTGGTGATCAATACCACCACCAACGGAGAAGAACTCTCCGTAACCGGGCTGGATGCCGGCACATATACACTTCGCTTTTGGAGCGGAGATGGCACCATGATCGGCACCGCACGCTTTGTGAAGGCCGGTCGCTGAAGCCTCTTCCGGAGCTACTGAACAGCAGTCCCTATCGACCGCGGTACCGACCTGAGCTTCGTCCTTCTGCCTGTAATGCAAAAAGGGGCCGCCCCGCAGGACAGCCCCTTTCAGAATGTTGGTCGGTTCAGGCGCCGATGGCCTTCTGGCAGGCGTCGAGGATCGCCTTAGTGCCAGCGTCGCTGTCCGCCTCAGCATAACAGCGCAGCACAGGCTCCGTACCGCTCGCGCGGATCATCAGCCATTGCTCGTTGTCGAAGTGGAACTTGAACCCGTCGATGGTCTCCACCTTGCGCACAGCGTATGGGCCGAACGCGGTGAAGGCGCCGCTCTGGCACTTCGCCAACACATCCTGCTTCAACGCCTCACTGATGTGCAGGTCATTGCGGTCGTACTTGAACGGCCCCACGATGGCATACACCTCGGCGATAAGATCGTCGAGGCTCTTGCCGCTCTTGGCCATGAATTCCCAGATGGTGAGCCCCATCCAGATGCCGTCGCGCTCGGGGATGTGGCCTTTGATCGCGATGCCCCCGCTCTCCTCGCCGCCCAACAGCACATCCTCGTTGATCATGATCTCCGCGATGTACTTGAAGCCGATCTTGGTGACCTGATACTCCAGGCCATAGTGCTCGCACATCTTCTTCACTTTGGGCGTGGCACTGAAGGCCACCACCACCTTGCCGGTGAACTTCTTGTACTTCACCAGGTAGTGGATGAGCAGTAGGATGATGTGGTGGCTGTCCACGAACTCGCCCCGGCCATTGTACAGACCGATGCGGTCGGCGTCACCGTCAGTGGCCAGGCCGCAGGCAATGTCGCTGTTCTTGATCAGCTCGCTGAACTCCTTCAAGTTCTTGTGGATGGGCTCGGGAGCCTGGCCGTAGAACGAAGGATTGTGCTCGCAGTGAAGCAACTGTACTTCGGGCAGGATCCGCGGCATCACTCGCTGACCCGCACCATACATGGCGTCGTAGCCCAGCTTCAGTCGGCTGTTGCGAATGGCGGCCAGATCGAAGTTGGCTTCCACATGCTTCACGTACATGGTCTCCAGATCGATGTATTCCAGCAGGCCATCGCGCTCGGCCTTTGCGAGGTCGATGGATGCGAGGTCGATGCCATGCTGCGTAGGGATCATGTCCTCCACCTGTTGCACTTCGCTGGGCACCAGCGGTCCACCGTGGATGCCCTTCAGCTTATACCCGTTGTAGCTGGGCGGGTTGTGGCTGGCGGTGAGGATCACGCCCATCGCGCTCTTGTAATGCGCGGCACCGAGCGACACCATCGGTGTGCTGACGATGCCCCGGGCCAGACGCACCTTGATGCCCGCGTTCACGAACACCTTGGCGGCCGTGGCGGCGAACAGTTCGCCTGCAAAGCGGCAGTCGTGGCCCAGCACGATGCTCGGACCAGCAGGCTGCGCAGCTTTCACCCACTGGGCCACAGCCACGCTCACGCGGGCCACATTGTCCACAGTGAAGTCATCTGCGATGATGGCACGCCATCCGTCGGTGCCGAATTTGATCTTGCTCATGGAAATTCCGGTGTTGCGTTTGCGAGTGCGAAAATAGCGGGGCTTTATACGGAGGGCAGGCCTGCGGGTTCGCTCAGCGATAAATGCCCCGCTGATCCAAGGCCCGCTGGTACTTCCGCGCGTTCACCAAGTGCTGGTCGTAGGTGCGCGCGAATTCCGAGTAGCCGCTCAGATCGGCACGTGCACAGAAGTAAAGGTGATCGTGCTTGGCGGGCTCCAGGACGGCCTGCAGGAAGTTGCGCTCTGGCATGTTGATGGGACCTGGCGGCAGCCCGGTGTTACGGTACGTGTTGTACGGCGAGTCCACCAGCTTGTCGCGGTCCAGCACCCGCGCAATGCTATCGGCACCCAACGCGAACTTGAGCGTGGGATCGGCCTGAAGAGGCATACCGATGCGCAACCGATTGAGGTATACCCCCGCGATCTTCGGCGCATCGTCCCGCTTTCCGGTCTCGGCTTGAACTATGCTGGCCAGTATGGTCACCTCCACCGGGCTGAGACCCACCTTGTCAGCCTGTGCCTTTCGTGCCTCGGTCCAATAGCGGTCATGCTCCTTGTGCATGCGCTCCAGGAAGGCGTCAACCGATGTGTTCCACCAGAACTCGTAGGTGTCCGGAATGAACATGCTGATGAAGGTCTCCTTGCGGAAGCCATAGCGCTCGGCCACCGCAGGATCCTCCAAGGCAGCCAATAGTTCCGCTTCCGGACATTCCAACCGTGCCGACACCTTCGCGGCCAGGTCACTCATGCGCTTCACATTGTTGAAGGTGATGCGCACAGGCTCCTGTTCCCCGCTCCGCAAGCGGTCCACCAAGGCCGCCGCGCTCATGCCCGGATCCACCCGGTAACGTCCGGGCTTGATGCGGGCCGGGTATTTCTTGCGCTCGGCCGTCCAGCGGAACGCCGCGGTGTCGCCCACCAGTCCGTGGAACGCGATGCTGTCCATCACCTGTTGCATGTCCGCCCCTGTGGGTACCAACAAATAGTGTGGACCATCCACTGCGGTGATCGGTGCATAGATGCGCTGCCAGTACTTCCGGCCGGCGAAAAAGCCGAGCGCCACCATCGCCACCAACAGCCCCAAGGCCACCCGCCACTTCCCACGCTTCATGCCCATGGTACTTCACCGGTGAACACTTCCTGAACAGGGCCGCAAAGCAGTGCTTCGCGTGTCTTGCGCGCATCGCTCAGGTCCACGCGCAGATCGCCGCCGCGCGTACGAACGGGGACGACCTCCCCCTTCACCACACCACGTGTCCATGCGCTCCACGCTGCCGCTGTCACACCCGTTCCACAGCTGAGCGTCTCGTCCTCCACCCCACGTTCGTACGTGCGGAGGTGTACCACGCCCTCCTTCACAGCCACGAAATTGACGTTGACGCCGCCTGGAGCGAAGCGTTGATCATAGCGCAGTGCCCGCCCTTCGCGCACCAGGTCCACCCCTTCAGGATGAGCGACCCAGCTCACCAAATGCGGCGAACCGGTATGCCAATGGTCCAGTTCGGGGCTGAGCTGTTCATGGATGGTGGGGGGACGCATGCCGATGGCCACCCAACCCTGGCTGAGCCAAGCTGCATGATGCCTGCCGTCCACCGCAGTGAACGCTACGCGCGCTTGTTCCGAAGGTGCATGGCCGCTGCATTGCGCCCAGAAGGCGAACGCGCAGCGACTCCCATTGCCACAGAAGCTCTGGCTACCATCGGGATTGTAAAAGTCCATGTGGTAAGCCGTTCCGGGCTCACGCGGTGCACGCACCATGATCAACCCGTCAGACCCAATGCCGAAATGGCGGTCGCACAGGCGGCGCGCTGCCTCCTCGGCCACTGCTCCATAACGTCCGTCGCGGTCGTCCACCAGCACGAAGTCGTTGCCCGTGCCATGCCATTTGCTGAAGCGCATCTGCGGTATTGCTGGCACAAATATCGCGCTGTGGACAACGCCGCCCTGCCGCGCCGATCAACACTTTTTAACGCGACAATGCGTGCGTTCGGGCCTGACAGATCGTTCACTTGCAAGCCGGGGCACAGGAATTGATGCCCCATCACCACCACAACAGACCATCATGCGACGCACGCTTGTTCCCTTCCTTTCCGCCCTGGGCGGCGGTTTCATCGCAGTAGCGCTGACCGGCATGCTGCGCGAGGATACCCCCCTTTTGTCATCCGCTCCTCCCCCGCCTGTGCAGACCGTGGCCATGCCCACCAGCGGACTCGCCATGGCACCTGTTGACCTGGTCCCCGCCGCTGAGCACTCAGTGAACGCTGTGGTTCACGTGACCACCGAGACCACGGTGAACGTGCGCGACCCGTTCGCAGAGTTCTTCTGGGGCTACCGACCACCTGCACAGCAACAGCGCCAGGGTGCCGGTTCGGGTGTGATCATTGCCCAGGACGGGTACATCGTCACCAACAACCACGTGATCGAAGGTGCCGACCGGATCAAAGTACACCTGAACGACCGCCGCAGCTTCGATGCCAAGGTGATCGGCCGCGACCCCAGCACGGACATCGCCCTCCTGAAGGTGGATGCCAGCGGGCTGGAAGTGCTCTCCTACGGCAACTCCGATGAAGTGAAGGTGGGTGAATGGGTATTGGCCGTTGGCAACCCGATGAACCTCACCAGCACGGTCACGGCGGGCATCGTCAGTGCCAAAGCACGCAACATCAACCTGCTCCAGTACGATCCTTCGCAGGACATCTTCCCCATCGAATCCTTCATCCAGACCGACGCGGCAGTGAACCCCGGCAACAGCGGGGGCGCCCTGGTGAACACCAACGGTGAACTCGTAGGCATCAACACGGCCATTGCCAGCACCACCGGTCAATACGCGGGCTATTCCTTCGCCGTGCCGGTGAACATCGTGAAGAAGGTGGCGGGCGACCTGCTGGAGTTCGGCAGCGTGCAGCGCGCTTACCTGGGGGTCACCATCCGGGACGTGGACCAGCAGCTGGCCGAGGAGAAGGAGCTGGGCCGTATCCGGGGTGTCTATGTGAACGGCCTCACCGATGGCGGCGCAGCGGGCAAAGCTGGCTTGAAAGCGGGCGATGTGATCGTGCGAGTGGGCACCATGGAGGTGAACAACGTTCCACAGCTGCAAGAGCAGGTGGGTCGCTTCCGCCCAGGCCAGCAGGTGCCGGTGACCATTGTGCGCGATGGCCGCGAGCAGGTGCTTGAGCTGACCCTGCTGGGCAAGGACGGTAGCAGCACGTTGGCGCGCAAGGAGGAGTCCGCACTGCGCTCCAGCCTCGGTGCTATGTTCCGCGATGCGGACAAGCAGGAACTGAGCGCCTTGAAGCTGGAGCACGGGGTGAAGGTGAGCGCTGTGGACGCTGGCAAGTTCCGCAGCAGCGGCATCAAGGAGGGGTTCATCATCACCCGCATCGATCAGGAGCCGGTGCGCAGCGCAAGCGACCTCGAACGCATCCTGGCCAACAAGCGGGGCGGGGTGCTGATCGAAGGGTATTACCCCAATGGAACGCGCGCCTACTACGGCCTTGGGCTCTGAACCTCCTGAGGATCCGTCAGTTGCGAACAGCTTTCAACGATCCTTGTCCCGTACTTGGCCGGGGGCGTACCTTTGCAGTCCTTCGTTGCGCTCCTTCGGGGACCGTTGAACGAGCCGTTCGTTATTACATCCACACTCTAAGACCTGATCACCGTGGCATCAAGGATGCGTCAACTCAAGATCACGAAGTCGATCACCAACCGGGAAAGCCAGTCGCTGGACAAGTACCTGCAGGAGATCGGCAAGGAAGGACTCATCACGGCCGACCAGGAAGTTGAGCTGGCGCGCAAGATCAAGGAGGGCGATGGCCGTGCCTTGGAAAAGCTGGTGAAGGCCAACCTGCGTTTCGTGGTATCCGTAGCGAAGCAATACCAGAACCAAGGCCTGAGCCTGCCCGACCTGATCAACGAGGGGAACCTCGGTCTGATCAAGGCTGCGCAGCGTTTCGACGAGACCCGTGGCTTCAAGTTCATCAGCTATGCCGTGTGGTGGATCCGTCAGAGCATCCTCCAGGCCCTCGCTGAACAGAGCCGCATCGTGCGCCTGCCCCTCAACCAGGTGGGATCGCTCAACAAGATCAACAAGGCCTTCGCCAAGCTGGAGCAGGAATACGAGCGCCCACCCAGCGCCGATGAGCTCGCCACCCTGCTGGACCTGCCTGCCGAGAAGGTGGCTGACACCATGAAGGTGAGCGGTCGCCACATCAGCATGGATGCCCCGTTCGTGGAGGGCGAGAGCAACAGCCTGCTGGACGTGCTGCCCAACAACGACAGCGCCCCGGCCGACCGTTTGCTGCTGAACGAATCCCTCAGCAAGGAGATCGAACGCGCTCTGAGCACGCTCACCGAGCGCGAGCGCGATGTGGTAAAGCTCTTCTTCGGCATCGGCATCAACCACGGCCTCACCTTGGAAGAGATCGGCGCCAAGTTCGATCTGACCCGGGAGCGCGTCCGCCAGATCAAGGAGAAGGCCATCCGCCGCCTGCGTCACACCAGCCGTAGCAAGCTGCTCAAGGCGTATCTCGGTTGATCGTTCCTGCGTAGAAGCGCCTCCAACCATCACCATTCATTCCATCCATGCAGACCGCAGACGTCATTTCCGGCTACGAGGCCGGTCTTAAGGACCATGTGGACCGCGAGCGCGCGGCCGTAGACCTGATCAACTCCGTGGGCGAACTGATGTACGGCCCGGGTGTGGAACTCGTCTTCTTCCGCAACCACCTGCTCGACATCAGCATTTCCGAGGTGCTCAAACTCTTCACCTACGCCGATCAAGTGGTGAAGAAGCCCATCGACGTGTTCACCACCGCCAAGGTGGCCCGTGCGCTCCTCGCCCTTGACCTCGCTCCCAGCAAGATCGATATCGGTCGTCTGACCTACGAATTCACGCAAAGCGGCGGCACCGATGTGGCAGCCTTCGTGGGCGACCACCTGAAGAACTTCATCGGCCAGGACAAGCATACCTTCAAGCCCCAGGACGTGGTGCTGTACGGCTTCGGTCGTATCGGCCGCATCGCTGCCCGCGAGCTGGTGAAGCAGGCTGGAAAAGGCCAGCAATTGCGCCTCCGTGCCATCGTTACGCGCACCCTCACCGATGCCGAACTGATCAAGCGCGCTGCGCTGCTGCGCAACGATAGCGTGCACGGCACCTTCAAAGGCACCGTGGTGGAGGACCTCGAGCGCAAGGCCATCTGGGTGAACGGTCAGATGATCCAACTGATCGCCGCCGCCAACCCCGAGGATATCGACTACACCCAGTACGGCATCAATAACGCCCTGGTGATCGACAACACCGGTGCCTTCACCAAGCGCGCCGACCTGGAGCGCCACCTGAAGTCGAAAGGGGTGTCCAAGGTGCTCCTCACCGCACCCGGCAAGGAGATCCCCAACGTGGTGTACGGTATCAACCACAAGGAACTCGACATCGAGAACGAGAAGGTGTTCAGCGCCGCCAGCTGCACCACCAACGCCATCTGCCCCGTGCTGAAGGTGGTGGAGGACAACCTCGGCATCGAGAAGGGTCACATCGAGACCGTACACGCCTACACCAACGACCAGAACCTGCTGGACAACTACCACAAGGGTCCGCGCCGTGGTCGCAGTGCCGCCATCAACATGGTGATCACGAGCACCGGCGCTGGTACGGCCGTGGCGAAGGCGATCCCGAGCCTGAAGGACAAGCTCACGGCGAACGCGGTACGCGTACCCACGCCGAACGGTTCGCTCGCCATCATGAACCTGACGCTGAAGAAGCCGATCACCGACGTGGCCGCCATGAACGACATGATCCGCCATGCCGCCCTGAACGGTGAACTGGTGAACCAGATCCACTACCAAGTGGACCCTGAACTGGTGAGCAGCGACATCATCGGTGACACCTGCTGCAGTGTGTTCGACAGCAATGCCACGATCGTAGCCCCGGACGGCAAGACCGTGGTGCTCTATGCCTGGTACGACAACGAGTTCGGCTACACCAAGCAGGTGATCCGCCTGGCCAAGCACATCGCCAAGGTGCGCCGCCTGATCTACTACTGAGCCAGATCCTGATCCTTCGGAAGGGCGCTCCGCACGGGGCGCCCTTCTTCATTGTGGACGGCCGACAGCCATCGGTAGGGCCTCCTGCAAGCGTTCCGTCCGGGGGAGCGTGAACGACATTGCATCGGCATCATGCGGTGATACTGACCGGAATGATCGGCCCTGAAGCACCGACCGCAAGCACATGGCGAAGTGATCCTGACTTCGCTCAAGGACCGAACGAATGGGGTGAGCGCCTCCTACCCTGCCGATGGATCCTCCTCATTCGTTCCAAGCGGAAGTCGCTGTGCGCCCAGCTACGTCGTTGTGTGGGCACCTAGCGAAGAACGGCTGCTAGATCGGCCGGTGCATGCTGGTCATACCACCAAACGCGAGGCCCCGTCTTCTTGCGAAGACGGGGCCTGCATAAGGTCCGTGGAGCTTGGCCTTACGGCTGCACCACCAAGCGCTCAGTGGTTACGGCATCGCCTGCGGTGATGTTCACCAGGTACATACCGGCTGCGAGCGAACCGTTGAGGTCGAGGACGGTGTTCACACCAGCATCGGCTACTGCGATGGTACGGGCCATCACGCGCTTGCCGTAGAGGTCGAAGATGTCCACGTTCACCGTGTTCACATCAGCAGCCAGTTCGGTCATGGTGAGGGTCACGAGATCGCCGCGGGTGGGGTTGGGGAACAGCTTCGCTACGCTCGCTGTGACCGGCTCCGATCCAACGCTGCGCTGGTCGTCGACCATCGTGGACGTCGTGTTCACCTGGGGCTGACCGATGGTCACTTGGCAGATATTGCCCCAGGGATCGCTGGAGGTACACCAGGTGAGTCCACCGTCACGGCTGATACGCACATCCACGTCGTACGTTTCACCGTTCTGGAGCGGGTTCACCGCCCAGTTGAGTTGTACGAAGTAGGTCGTGGCGGTACGCACCACTTCGAAGCCTTCAGCAGGCTGACGGAAGCGGAACTGGTAACGGTTGGCACCGCTAACCGGGCGGGCGTACACGTAGTTGCCTGCGCCCCAGTTGCGGAACACGCCGCAGCTGAAGAACTGGTTGCCGGGAATGTCCATCAGGTTGGTGCGTGGGCAAGCTGCCAGCACAGGGTTGATGGCCATGCGGCAAGCCGGACCGAACTCGCCGTTCACACCGTTGATGCGGGTGCGCACGCGCACGTTCATCAATACGTTCTGCGGGATCTGGCTGGCTACTGCCCAGTTGTTGAGCTTCATGTGGCAGGCACGGATGGCGCTGGCCGGGCCGAAGCCGTCGCTCACATTGTGGCTACGGAAGCGACGGAAGCTGTAGCTGCCGTTCGGATCGAAGATCCAGAACTCGTAGCCGCTGTTGTTGTCCTGCACAGCATTGCTGCCACCCACGATCCATTCTGCGCTGACCGCAGGGTTCGGAGCAGCCACCATGTACTGGCCGGTGATCCAATCCAGCTTGTCGCAGCTGGTGAAGATCAGACCTTGGTTGCTGATCGGCAGGCAGAAGCCTTGTCCACCGCTGATGGCGCTCACGCTGCCTGTGCTGAAGTTGTTGCGGTTGTCAATGATGCGAGCACCAGCCTGGGTCTGCAGCACATAACCACCGGTGGTCATGCCATCGCCAGCAGCATCCAGAACGCGGAGGGCATAACAGCCGTCGGCGAGGCAGCAATCAGCGCCCACCACCGCATTGCTCGGGAGGTTGCCGCCGCTGCACACAACCGTGCTGCTTCCTTCCACCGTGATCTCC
>JALOLX010000031.1 GCA_025455765.1 Flavobacteriales bacterium
GCGAGGGCGTTCTTCGCGCCGCCAAGCGATCGGCCACGCGGTGCAGGTGTTCGGCGATGCGGGCTGCCTCGGAAGCGAAGGCCACGGACCGTTGATCTTCCAACATTGCGGGATCCATGGTGCTCCATTGCTCGTTCACCACCAGCAGATGTGTGCCAGGTGTAGCGGACAAGCTCGGCGGCACTTGGGCGAAGGCCGGGCCGATGGTGGGCAGGGATAGGGCAAGCAGTGTGGTGCGGAGCATGGTGGGAACGTTGACCATCCGTACACCTTCAGTGCGTTCCGGTTCGATCGGCACGGAATGAAGGCTGGCTTCTTCGTTCCTTCGCCGCATGACGTTGGATCCCTGGCAGGTGCTTGAAGCGGTGGCCGCCGTGGGCAACCTGGCCTACACCGTGCTGATGCTGTATGAGAAGCGTGTGGGCTGGCTGTTCGGCATCGCGGCTTCGGCCATGGGCGTGGCCTTGTTCCTGCACCAGCATGTGTACGCCCAAGTGGGGCTGAGCGCGTACTACGTGGCCATGGGTATCTATGGCTGGTGGTCGTGGGGCAAGGATGACACTGGCACGTTGGCCATCACCCGTCGGAGCGCCCGCTTCCATGCCGTGATGATCATCGGTGGCGGGGCGCTCGCAGTTGTCGGATCCGTGCTGCTGAAGCTGCTGCCAGATGCGCGCTACACGGGACTGGACGGCTTCGCCACCGCCTTCAGCCTATTGGCCACCTGGATGTTGGCGCGCAAGGTGCTGGAGAACTGGGCCTACTGGATCGTGGCCGATGCGGTGGCCATCGTGCTGTACGCGCTGCTCGGCATGTACTGGTACGCCGGGCTGTACCTGGTGTACGTGGTGATCTCGGCCTCCGCGCTCAAGCGCTGGTATGGGCAGTGGAAGGCCGCTCAAGGCTGAACATTCCATGAACCCGGACCGGATCCGCTTCCGTAGCCAGGCTTCATGTTCATCGCCCACAACAGGCCGAACGAGCCATTGCCCGCTGTTCAGGGCCTTGCGCCGGGCGGAATATCGCTCCACGAACCATCAGCCATCAAGTAGCGCTCGAAGTGTAGACCACCCGTATTGTACGACCGTGCCATGAGCACGCCATTCAATACGAACAATCGGCTAACACCCATTCTCCCCGGGAAGGGATCATGCTGAACAAGGTGTTGACCGTTCCACTCATACAGCTCGGCCTCTGGATTTTTCTCGTCAGGAGCCCCACCGAAGAACACACGTCCTTCGTAGTTGACAATAAGAACTGAACGCGTGAACGGTAGGCGTGCCAAGGTGCGTTCCTTTCCAGAGGGAATTCTCTGGACCAAGCGCAGTTTGCGGTCCTTTTTCTCATATCCCACCACCTCGACCGTGCTTCCATCTTCCAACGAGACCTCCGCAAGCACCCTCGGTCCGCGTTCTTTCATAAAATGATAGCTAGGTTGGATAAGGGCGAGCTCAGCCACACTGAAGCCATGGAGGCTTGCCCATTCGTTCAGCTCGGCTTGGGGTAGATCTTGGATATACGAGAGGTTCAACTCGCGCTGTATGCGCTCGATCAAGGTTGGATATCCACTGACGTAGAGCAGGTGTGCCACGGCACAGCGGTTCCCTTGGTCATCCACAAAGACCGGTGTGCGCCTGTACATGGACGTATTCTGCGGGAATTGTCGGCGTTCGGCATAGGTCCGCAGTTCACCAAGGAGTGAAGCACGCTTCTGGATGGCCGCTGGGGGGGCCTGCGCTGGTGTTCGTTCAGCAAGCAGTTCGATGGTGCAGCTCAGGTGCATGGCGATCCGATCCGCTTCTGAAGGGAAGCTGACCATTCCAATCGCTCCGGACGGTCCTTGTGCGCTCCATTCCTTGTTCACCTCGAGCAGATGGTCGAACAGCGGTGCGGGCTCGTACGGTGCACGCTGCGCCTGTGTGCGAAGCATTACGAGCAGGGAGCCGAACAGCAAGAGTGTACGTGCAGCTGGAAGCATCATCGAACAGGATCGACCTTGTCCACCGCAAACTTCGGTCCATTTCGTACACCTCACCATCACGTTCGAGTTGGGTGAAGAGCACAGCTGGAAGTCGGCTCAGGCCTGATCCACAGGCGGCAGGTCACCGTGTTCGCGCTTCAATGGCCGTTCGTAGAAGGTGACCGTAAGCAGCAAGTAGAACAGCAGGTACTGGGTGTCCTCGATGGGGATGGTGTTCATGCGGATGCCCAGGTTCTCCGCGTTGTTGTACCATACGATGGGTTCGTCCAGCAGCCACCCGGTGAGGATGCCGTTCATCAGGAAGAACGGGACCAGGCTCACCGCATAGCCCAGGTAGAAGCGACCCAGGTAGGGGCTTTTCAGCACGAACACATGCAGAGCCAGCAAGGCCGCCGTGCTCAGGAAGGTGATCGCGGTGTACAGCCGGTCCAGGTGCAGGAGACCCACCACCAGCAGCACGCACATCAGCGCGATGCTCAACGGCCGCGCCACCTTGCCCAGCACATCACGGCGCACATAGTACCGCAACGCCTCGTAGATGAACACGCAGCTGTACGGTGTAACGATGAAGAAGAGCCATTCCTCCATGGGCATGCCGAAGAAGCGCGGGCCCACGAGGTAGCGGTCGTTGAAGCCCCACACCCCGTTGGCCGTGAAGATGGCATCCCAACTGATGAAAATGGCGGCCATCACCGCGATGCCCGTGAACAGGCCGGGCCACTTGCGCCAGTACTGCAGCTTGGGCTCGAAACTCCGGATCAGCGGGAACGACAGCGTGAAGAGGTCGAGGCCGAGGTAGTAGTAATTCTCCATTATCCAGCGCCCAGCACGAGGTTGAGCCCGGCAAAGAAAATCACTTGGGCCATCAGCACGTAACGGGCCAGCGGATTTTCGCGCTTCAGCGGGAGCATGAAGAAGAGCGTGAAGAACACCGCGCTCACCACCCCCCACGCCACATAGTTCTGCACGGGCACAGCGGTCTGTTCCCAGCTCCAGAAGCCCAGGTGAATGGCCACGGGTTCGATGAGCAGGTCAAGCGCCACCATGGCCAGGCTGCCAGCAAGGACTTTGGTCCACACGGGAAGCGCTGTGCGTGACAAGGGTACGCCGATGGCGAACACCAGCATGCTCCAATTGAGGCCGATGAGCACCGGCACATTGAGCAGCTTGAAGCCGAGCACATCGCCGTAGGCATACTCGCCGAACACCCGTCCTGTCCATACGCCGAGCACCTCCACGAAGTACCCCAGCGCACCCACCACGAAGGCGAAGAGCACCGTTCTGCGATCAAGCTTGGCAAAGACGGCCATCGCTGCGGCAGTGAGCACCAGATTCACCGGGGTGAGCGGCACCACCCAGGATGCCAGCGGACTGGCCAAAGCGAGCAAGCCCACCACATGCAGGATCAGCACCAGGAGGATGCCGTGTCGGGGGTCGAGGCGTTGCAGAAGAGTTCTCATGTGTGGGAGGTGATACGCTTGAGCGTGGGGATGGGAGCCGTAGCGATGCGTGCACTGAGCAGGGCCAGCGGTATGCCACCGCCCGGGTGAACACTGCCACCGCAGAAATGCAGACCTGCGATGTGCGGATGGTCGTTCGGGTGGCGCAGAAAGGCCGCCCAAGGGCTGTTGCTGCTGGTGCCGTAGAGGGAGCCTTGGTGGCTGGAAGTGCGCTCCGCAATGCTGCGCGGGTCCAGCACGCGCTCCACCTCGATAAGTGGTTCCACGTCGATGCCGAGGGTGCGCTTCACCTTGCCGATGATGGCCTTGCGCGCCGCAGCGATGGTGTTCGTATCGTACTGCCCCA
Source organism: Flavobacteriales bacterium (assembly GCA_025455765.1). Classification (GTDB taxonomy): domain Bacteria; phylum Bacteroidota; class Bacteroidia; order Flavobacteriales_F; family PHOS-HE28; genus PHOS-HE28. The sequence goes on from JALOLX010000031.1 coordinate 3,788, forward strand.
CATCACGCGGTGCATTGATCATGGTGAACCAGTTGGCGCAGCCCTTCGGCGCATCGCCTGGGGTGTGCTTGCTGGTGATGTTGATGTATACCGTGGGGTCGTGGAACAGCTCCAGCTTGTCGAACAGATGCGCGAACTCGGCTTTGTAATCGGCACTGAAGAGGATGTTGTGCAGCCCCAGTTCAGCATGGTCGGCGCGAACGCCCCAGTAGAACACCAAGGCGCTGCTGCTGCGCTCCTGGCTCAACGTGCGCTCCGGTGCTTTGATGTCGGGTAACAACTTCCTGTACGTAGGCACCACGTCCATGTTGCTGTAGACGCGTTCCGCAGCATGATCACGCCCTCCAGCGCGCACGCCCGTCACCTTGCTCAGGGCATCGTCCACCAGGATACGCTCCACCGGAGTGTTGAAGTGAAAGCGCACTCCCAGGTCCACGGCCAGTAGGTGCAGGGCACGGGTGATGCTGTACATGCCGTTCACCGGATAGAACGCGCCCTGGCCATGCTCCAAGCCAGGGATCATGCGCATCAACCCGGGCGTGCGGTACGGATCGCTACCGTTGTAAGTGGCAAAGCGATCGAAGAGCTGAAGCGCCTTGGGGTGATCGCCCAATGCTGCACGGTTCACGCCATGCAGGCTGCGTACAAGCTCCGCGGGCCGCACCGCTGTCAAGGCCTTCAGAAAGCCGCCGCGCAGCAATTCGCCGGTGCGGTGCAGTGAGTGCTCCAGGAACGTGCGGCCCGTGGTGGAGAGCAGTTCATGCGCGCGGTGCAAATGGCGCTTCACCAACGGTGCTGGTACACCCAGCTTGGCCTGGATCTCCTGTGCGAAGCGGTCCGGATCGCACCAGCCGGTCACGCGGGTTCCGTCCTCCCAGAAATAGCGGTTGGCCTCTTCCAGGGCCAGGTAACTGAAGCGGCCTGTGATGTCGGTCCCTGCTTCACGGAAGAGCTCCTCGACCAGGTCGGGTCGCGTGAAGAGCGACGGACCCATATCGAAGCGATAGCCACTTTGGGAGAATTCAGCCAGCTTGCCACCAGGTGTTGCGGCGGCCTCAAAGACCTCCACCGTATGGCCCTTCACCGCCAGGCGAATGGCAGCAGCGAGCCCTGCCACACCAGAACCGATGACCAATGCGTTCGACATCAGGTCAAGAGAACACTTCAGGGGTGCTGATCGTTCACTATCGATGCTCCATCCCGGACGCCATATCACCTTGTCCTTCTTCCGCTATGCAGCGGGTAAGCGGCTTTGGGGTATGCGACAGATGGCCGAAATGCGACAGCCGCTGCACGAGGTGAGCGGTCTCAACTTCTACAAGTTGCTCGGTACAGGGGGCGGGTCGGGATATTCCAGTTGGCCCGACTTCGGTACCTATGGATTGTTGGGCGCGTGGGAGAGCCGTTCAGCGGCCGACGCGTTCCATGCGGAACATGCCGCACATCAGGCCTTTCTGGCGAACAGTGAAGAGGTCTACACGCTGCATCTGGTGCCGCTGTTGAGCCGGGGGGCGTGGAGCGGCATCAACCCTTTCATGGCGGCAACACCTGTGCAGGACGGACCCTTGGCGGTGCTCACCCGTGCAACGATCAAGCCGCGCTATATCATACCGTTCTGGCGCCGGGTGGGTGTAGTGGCGCGCTCGTTGGAAGGGCGCGAAGGGCTGCTCTTCACCAAGGGTGTGGGCGAACTCCCCTGGGTGGAACAGGCCACCTTCAGTGTGTGGCGCAGCGAAAAGGACATGATGGCCTTCGCCTACGGCAGAGGACAGGCGCATACCGAAGCGGTGGCGCGCACCCGACAGGCAAAAGGGTTCAGCGAAGAACTCTACGCCCGCTTCCGGGTGGTAGCGGAGGTCGGCACGTGGAAGGGCACGCGTCCACTGGTAGGAGCGTTGAATACCTAGCGGCCCGCCACCACGAACGGCGCATGCAACGTGCGCTCGGGGGTGCGCATTAACAGGGTGTACGCACCTTCGCTCAGCGCCGAGACATCCACACGCCACTTGCTGCCCCACGGTTCCATCCGCAACGGTACCCGACGGCCTTGTGCGTCCACGGCCAGTGCATCATCCGGCTGAACGACCACATCCGGCACGGTTATCAGCAACACATCGCTGCTGGGGTTCGGCGACAGCGTCAAGGTCACTACGTCATCGATCGTCGTAGTGCCTGTAGCTCTATCGCTCAAGGCCAGATGGGCAAGTGGATCCGCAAAGGCACCTCCGATCATGACATCCTGGCCCATCGGCTGCACCGCCAGTACCGCCCCATCCATGTAACCGATCAACGGTTCCAGTTGCATGCTGGTCCCGGTCCACGAAGCCACGTTGGTTCCATAGACACCCACAAGCTCGGCCACCACGAAATTGCCGCCCACCACCAGTCCATCCTGGTAGGGTGCCACGCTATGGATGAAGGTATCCTCCATGCCGCCGAGCGTGTAGCCGGTGTGATCGGGTAGGAGCGGCTCCCAATCGTTGTTGCCAGCCGTAAAGCGTGCCATACCGAAGGTGGGACTTCCACCGATGTACAGGTCACCACCTGCGATGAGCGCGTCGCCGGTGTTCAAGAGACAGTGGACCGGAGCATCCAATGCCGTTCCCAGCGGAGACCATGCGCCATTGCTGAACTGTGCCAGGTAAGGAAGCACGGGTACGGTCACACCCTGCAAGCCCATGAAGGATCCACCGGCCACGAGCGAACCGTTCAGGTCGCTGAGTGCGAAGATCTCTGCATCGAAGGCCTGACCCACAGGCGTCCAGTTGCCCTCATCAAGGCGCATCACACCATGGCTAAGTCCAGCGAACCCCGAGCTCCAGCCGGCAGCATAGAGCACCCCATTGAGCACATGCAGGGCGTTCACTTGTCCGTACTTGCTATTGAAGGCGCTGGTAAGCTCCCATGCGGTCCCGTTCCAGATGGCCACATCCTGCGTGCCACCATTGAAGCTGCCGGCCACGGCTGGTCTGCCTTGGAACACGGTCGCGCACCGCACTTCGCCTTCCAGCACCTCGCCCAAGGCTTCGTAGTTGCCGTCCTCGAGCACCGCCACGGGTCCGGTGTTCAGTCCGCCCGCTTGCGTGAACGAGCCGCCGACCAACGTGCGCCCATTGCCCAGATCCAGCAGGGTCCGCACTGTTCCGTTGGTCCCGCTGCCTACCGTATTCCATGGAATGGGTGGTGCATAAGCTGGTTGGATCCACGCCAGTTCACTGGGTGTGAAGCCATGCTCGGTAGCCCACTGCGACATCGCATGTCGGAACCGTTCATCGCTCAGGAGCTCATGCACGTAGCCCGTATTGAATTGGTGTTGGATGCTCCGGGCCAGTGCGCCATGTCCGCTGGCGATCATCAGATACCCGACCGCGCAGGCCGTGCCTTGAGGGTCGATGAAGATGGGGTTGCGGTAGGGGAGCACATGGTTCTGCGGGAAGCGCAGTTGACCGGCATACTGCGCCAAGGTGTCCAGTAGCGCGGTGCGGTGGGCCAGTGCGTTCGCACTTACACCTTCGGGCGTGCGCTGTGCCAGATGGTTCCGCACCACGTGCAGGTGTGCGCTGATGCGTTCTGCGTCTGAGCGGAAATGTGCCGCAGGAGCTTCGGGAACGGCGTGTTGCCAATGCTCCCATTGTGCGTTCACTTCGCGCAGATGATCGCCGAGCGGTGCGGGTTGCCGATGGTCCAGTTGCGCGCGGAGAAGGGTGACGCTGGCGAAGGATAGAAGGAGTAGTGCTGTGCGCATGGTCCGTTGGTTCTGTTCAAGAGATGCTCTTGCCCCGTTCCAACGCTGCCTGGCGTGTGATGGAACGTTGATACGGAGTACCGAAGGCCTTCACGAAGATACCACACCGCACGGCTGAAGGAACGTGTACTTCCCGTGCTTGCATCGACACTTCTGCTACCTTGGTGGCATGATCAGGGTCGCGGTGGTAGGGCCGGAGAGCAGTGGCAAGACCACCCTTGCTGAAGGATTGATGTTCCACTACCACGGGGGCTACGTGAGCGAGGTGGCCCGCGAATACCTCGATGAGTTGGAACGTCCCTACGAGGAGAACGACCTGCTGGAGATCGCGCGATCATTGCGTACGCTGCATGGTGGAATGGGCGGGCTGCTCGAAGAGGCTACGGCGTTGAGCGCAACACCCGAGCACCGCATCGGCAAGCGCAGCAGCAGGCCGGTCTTCTTCGATACCGACCCGGTGAACCTGGTGATCTGGAGCCGCGAGAAGTATGGTCGCGTACACCCCGAGATCGAGCAGTTGGCCCAAGGGATGCACTACACATGGCGCCTGCTCTGCCGTCCCGATATTCCATGGGAGCCGGATCCCTTGCGCGAGAACCCGCACGACCGCGACCGGCTCTTTACCATTTGGGAGCAGGAACTAAAAGCACGCGCATTGCCCTACACCATCATCGAAGGCGCCCGCGAGCATCGGCTGCGCACCGCTTCCAACATCGTGGATGTGCTGATCGACGGGCGAAGGGCCGATCTTTTGTGAAGGAGAGGTTCGCGACACGACGAACTGATCTACCTTTGTACCGTCTTGCATCGGGGTGCCCACCTTCATCGGTAGGCTGAGATCATACCCGCAGAACCTGGGCAGGTAATGCTGCCAAGGGAACCAGTCCTCCGCTGAGCGGCGGTGGCGCCTCCGGGCAAGCACAACCAACGGAGGCCTCATGCGTACATCCATCATCCTGCTCTGTGCAGCTGTGTTGCTGCCCACCTTCATCTTCGCCCAGTCCCGGCTGCAAGGCAGCGTTACGGCTGCCACAGGTGAACCCTTGGAGGCCGTTCACATCGTGGTCGGCGACGAACGACCCTTCGGCACCAGTACCGACCATGCCGGGCGGTATGCACTGGCAGGGATACGCACGGGCGAGGTGCGCATACGCATGTCCTTCATCGGCTATGCACTGGTGGATACGATGTTGCGCATTGCCGAAGGCGACAACACCTTCAATGCCACGCTGCGCCCCACGAGCACAGCCTTGCGGGAGGCCGAAGTGAGCGCGCTGCGGGCCGGTGATCGCGCGCCGTTCGCACGCACATTGGTCACCCGCGAGGAGATCCAACGCATCAATACCGGCGTTGATCTGCCCTACCTGTTGGAGCAGCAGCCCGGTGTGGTCAGCACCAGCGATGCAGGCACGGGCATCGGCTATACCTACATGCGCATCCGCGGCAGCGATGCCACCCGCACCAACATCACCATCAACGGCGTGCCCTTCAACGACCCCGAGAGCCAGGGCGCCTTTCTCGTCAACCTGCCCGACCTTGCCTCTTCCGCCGAGGACATTGAGATCCAGCGTGGTGTGGGAACCAGCACCAATGGACCAGGTGCCTTTGGCGCCAGCATCAACCTGCGCACCACGGCCGTGCGTCCCGAAGCGTGGGGCCTTGTGAGCCTCAGCGGCGGGTCCTTCAACACACAGCGCTACTCGGTGAGCGCGGGCACTGGACTGCTCGGCGCCCCGGACGCGGACAAGTTCAGCCTCGATGTGCGGCTGTCGTCCATCACCAGCGATGGCTTCGTTGACCGCGCCACGGCCGATCTGAAGAGCTACTTCCTGCAAGGCGCGTGGCTCGATGCCAAGGGCCGTCGCTCCTTGCGCTTCATCACCTTCCGCGGGCAGGAGGTCACCTACCAGGCGTGGGCTGGCGTGGATCCCGCGATACTCGATACCAACCGCACGTACAACCCCTACACCTACGAGAACGAGGTGGACAACTACGACCAATCGCATTACCAACTGCTCTTCGATCAGCGCCTGGGCAAGCACGCCGACCTCAACATCACCTTGTTCCGAGTCCTTGGTGCGGGCTACTTCGAGCAGTTCCGTGAGGACGATGACCTGGCCACGTATGGCATTGCACCGGCCCTGATCAACGGCGATTCGCTGTTCACCACGGACCTCATCCGACGGCGCTGGCTGGACAATGTGCTCACCGGTGCCAACCTCAGCTCCACCATCAAGCTGGGTGCGCACCGCCTGGTATTGGGCGGTAACCTCAGCGACTACCGGGGCGACCACTTCGGTGAGGTGATCTGGGCGCGCTTCGCCGGTGCCAGCGACATCCGCGATCGCTACTACGACAACGATGCACGCAAGACCGATGCCAACGCCTTCGCCAAGCTCACCTATGCGCTCACCGATGCCATCGACGTTTACGGCGATGCACAGGTGCGGCAGGTGGACTACCGTTTCCTGGGCTTCAACAACGACCTGGAGAACATCACCCAACGCGTCAACTACACCTTCTTCAACCCGAAGGCAGGCCTGCTTTG
>JALOLX010000328.1 GCA_025455765.1 Flavobacteriales bacterium
TGCACGCGCAGGTTCAGCATGAATTGTTGCTTGGCCTCGAAGTAGTCGCTGTCGCGCTTGAAGGGCGAGAACACCGTGGGGCCGGCATCCTGTTGCCAGATCCATCCGTTGTCCTCGTTGTTGATGCCGAAGTGATCGTAGTACCACTTGGCGAGTGCCTTGTGGTCGTCCGAGCGGAAGAAGAATCCGCCGATGCCGGTGACGTGTCGGGACATGGGATGGGGTTCGGTCTTCCGAAGATAACGCCTCAATCCACCAACAGGCGCTCCACGTGCGACGCGCCATGTTCATCCAGCAGGTGGACCTGATAGAGACCAGCGGACCAGTTACTCACGTCCAGGTTGAGGGTATTGAATGAGGTTGGACCTTGCGCGAATACGACCCGACCGAGCGCATCCGTGACGGAGATCCGCACCGGATCACGATCGCTCTTTTGTACGGTGACCAGGTAGTTCGCCGGATTCGGGAACAGCGTGAACGCAGCTGCGCGGGCCTCGGAGATCCCCGTGGCGAGGGGAACGAGGTAGTACGATTGGAACAATTCATCGGACTGCACACCGTTCACGAAGTAGGTATGGTGGATGGTGCTGGCGAGCACCTCCTGTGTGCCCGGCTTTCGCAGGATCACCTCCTCCTTGGTGGTGGTGTATGTCGTTCCAAAGGACTCGGCGGTCTCGCTGGAGGTGCGTGCGATACGCAGCACATTGGTGTATGTGCCATTGGGCAGGATCAGCGTGCCCGACCCATCGGCGGTGTACGTGTTGGTGACCGCTCCCACGCTGATGGGGTTTCCATCCACCGATGTTTCGAACGCCGCTTCATCGGTCCACGTGGTGCCTAAGGTGCAGGGGTAACGCATGGTCTGGTCCACGTCCGTGTAGAGCACCGTTACCGGCCCACCGCCGTCATAGGTGCCGAGGTTGTACAGGCCATCGGGCTGCACATCGAAGAAGGTCGCAGCATTCAGCGCACCAGCCGACTGGAGCGCGACATCGGCGTCAGGGAAGAAGTCATTCCCTGGTGCTAGTGTGGGCAGGATGTAGAAGAAGACCTCCGCACCACCGGAAGGAGTGGCCGCGCTCATATCCCAGGTCTGGCCGCTTCCGGAGCTCAGTTCCTCATACCAGCCGCTCGTCTGCCAGGAGAAGGTATAGCCCACGGTAGGAGCGTCAGCCGAGGTGATGACCTGGGCATTCACGGCGAGGAAGGCAGCGGTTCCGAAGAGGGTAAGGAGTGTTCTCATGGTGTGCATATCAGTGGCCACGAAGGAACGGGGAGAAATGGGACCGTACCAGGCGATGGGCTATTCATTCTGAACAAGAGCAGGTTCACGTGATGGCCTAGTTTAGAACCATGCAACCCCGTATCACACTCGTCACCCTTGGTGTCACTGACCTTGAACATTCCAAAGCCTTCTACAATGAGGTGCTCGGCTGGAGCCCCTTCCTCGACAATGGAGGGACCGTGATGTACCAGTTGAACGGCATGATCCTGTCGCTCTTCCCCCAGCCCGAGTTGATGCAGGATGCGGCCGTCCCGAACGACCCCAAGGGTCCACGCTTCACCTTGGCGCAATGCCTCGGTTCCACGCAGGAGGTGGACGCGCTCTTCGGGCAGTTGAAGGAGAGCGGCGTGCACATCACCAAGATGCCGGAGAAGGTCTTCTGGGGTGGTTACAGCGGCTACTTCGCCGATCCGGACGGACACCTGTGGGAGATCGCCTACAACCCCTTCTTGGAAATGGATGCCGCTGGAAACGCGGTGGGGATGAAGGCCGGATAAAGGTTGCTTTTGATCGCCCGTGCACCCGTAGCTTTGGCTTCGCAAGCATTCGCCATGGCCAAGACCCTTTCCAAGCCCGCATCCATCAAAGCCGACCTCAACGGCCACAGCACCAATGGCACTGCCAGCAAGGCCGAGCGCCTTCCAGTGATGAAGACCTACAAGATCTTCATCGGTGGCAAGTTCCCGCGCACCGAGAGCGGCCGCTACTACCAGCCGAAAGGCGCGGACGGCAAGCCACTGGCGAACGTATGCCGCAGCAGCCGCAAGGACGTGCGCGATGCCGTGGTGGCCGCGCGTGGTGCTGTGGGTGGATGGGCCGGTCGCAGCGCCTTCAACCGCGGACAGATCCTCTACCGCATCGGCGAGATGCTGGAAGGCCGCAGCGTGCAATTCGTACACGAGCTGATGCTCCACGGTGCCACGCGGAAGCAGGCCGAGGCCGAGGTAGCCGCCGCCATCGACCTCTGGATCCACTACGCCGGTTGGTGCGACAAGTACCAAGCGCTCTTCAGCAGCGTGAACCCCACCAACAGCAGCCACTTCAACTTCAGCGTATACGAACCCACGGGTGTGGTGGGCATCCAGTGCGCGGGAAGCACCGGCCTGTTGGAACTCGTGAGCCTCATCGCCCCGGTGATCGCGGGCGGCAACAGCTGCGTGGTGGTGGCCAGCGAGAAACATCCGCTGCCGGCCGTCACCTTCACCGAGGTGCTCGCCACCAGCGACCTGCCCGGCGGCGTGGTGAACCTGATGACCGGGTTCCGCAGTGAACTCTTGAAGCCCTTGGTAGCGCACATGGATGTGAACGCGGTGGTGGTTGCGGACGCTTCAAAGGATGAGCGGACCATGCTGGAGACC
>JALOLX010000329.1 GCA_025455765.1 Flavobacteriales bacterium
AAGAACACCTCGGGCCGAACAAGCGGTGGAAATTGTGAGGAAGTTGCCTTGTAGATCTGAAGTCGGACTTCAAAAATACAAGGTATCTGTGAGGGGTGCTAGAGCGTCCCCCTGTTCTCCTGCTCCCGCTCGATCGCCTCGAAGAGCGCCTTGAAGTTGCCCTTGCCGAAGCTCTTCGCACCCTTGCGCTGGATGATCTCGAAGAACATCGTGGGGCGGTCCAGCACTGGCTTGGTGAAGAGCTGCAACAGGTAGCCCTCGTCGTCGCGGTCCACCAGTACGCCGTGCTGCTTCAGCACCGCCAGATCCTCGTCGATCTCGCCCACGCGGTCCATCACCGTGTCGTAGTAGCTGGGCGGCACGTAGAGGAACTCCCCGCCGCGGTCCTTCAGCGCGCCCACCGTTTCGATGATGTTGTTGGTGGCCACCGCGATGTGCTGCACACCGGTCGTTACTTTACATTAGACCTTTCATGCCCGCTAACGTCTAACTCCAAGATCAAGTTCGTTCTCCTTTGAGCCTCACTCTTGAATGATGCGATACGGAAAAATTATGTTGAAACCGATGATGGCAGGCTGTCTGCTGGCCATCCTGGTCTGCTCTTCGGTACACGCCCAAACGAATTCCACGCTGGTTTGGCAGGGCGTGGTGCGCAGTTATGTGACCTACCTGCCAGCGGGCTATCCTGCGGGTGGACCGTATCCCGTGGTGGTGGCCTGCCATCCCGGGCTCAGCAACGCCACGCAGCATGCCACCGCCTCCGGCTGGCACCTGGTGGGCGATACGGCGGGCTTCATCACTGTATACCCCAATGCCATGCCGCCTGGGGCCAACCCGGATTCGCGCCTGTGGAACGCCTACGACCAGCCCTCTTTCGTGGCGCAGTACGATGATGTGGGCTTCCTGTTGCGGCTGCTCGACACGCTGGCTGCAGCACACCCGGTGGACACCTGCCGTGTCTACTTCAGCGGGTTCTCCAGCGGTGCCATGATGAGCTTCCGCATGGCCTGCGATGCTGCGGACCGGATCGCGGCCATCGCACCGGTGTCCGGCGGCTGGGGCTATGGCGCCGATGGCAGCTGTGGCGATGGGCAGTGCAACGGCGATCCGGCCGGGAGTTGTGGGTGGAACATGGCGTACGTGAACTGCACCCCCCAGCGCCAGGTGCCCGTCGCGTTCATGAAGGGGAGCCTCGAGGGCGATAACGTCCCCACCTGCCGCGCCTCCACCGACTCGCTCCAGCGCCTCCACTGGGTGGATTTCCTCGACTGTACAGACCCCGCTATCGACACGGTGCAGCGCGCTGGCGAGACCATCGTACGCGAGCGCTATGACGACTGTATCCCCGGCAGTGCTTACCATTTCTACACCGTGGTGGGCAACTCCCACCAATGGCACACGCCCGCCACCCTTATGCAGTGGGAATTCCTGCGCGGTTGGTCGCGGTGTGAGCTGTCCACTGCCATTCCCACCTTGGGCTCCGTCCAGCCGCTGCAGGTGCAGCCGAATCCCTTCCGGGAAGGGTTCACGCTGGCGGGTGTGCCACCGAATGCACGCATCACCGTGGTGGACGCCACTGGCCGTGCGGTGTACGAGGGGGGGCCTGGGGCGATACGCACGAGCGAGTGGGCCCGCGGCCTGTACACCGTGACCGTGCAGGACGGGCGCGATGTGCGCCATGTGCGTGCTGTGCGGGAGTGATGCGCTTGGCGTGTGTGTTTGTTCGCGTGGACCGCGCATCATCGTGGTACATATGAGAAGGGCGTTCACCGGCCGGTGAAAGCCCTTCTCATGTGATTACGGGTCAGCTTACAGTGTGCCCCGGTTCTCCTGCTCCCTTTCAATAGCCTCGAACAGCGCTTTGAAGTTGCCTTTGCCGAAGCTCTTGGCACCCTTGCGCTGGATGATCTCGAAGAACATCGTGGGGCGGTCCAGCACCGGCTTGGTGAAGAGCTGGAGGAGGTAGCCCTCATCGTCGCGGTCCACCAGCACGCCGTGCTGCTTCAGCACCGCCAGGTCCTCGTCGATCTCGCCCACGCGGTCCATCACCGTGTCGTAGTAGCTGGGCGGCACGTACAGGAACTCCACGCCGCGGTCTTTCAACGCGCCCACCGTTTCGATGATGTTGTTGGTGGCCACCGCGATGTGCTGCACACCCGCGCCGTTGTAGAACTCGATGTACTCCTCGATCTGGCTCTTCTTCTTGCCTTCGGCCGGCTCGTTGATCGGGAACTTGATTCGGCCGTTGCCGTTGCTCATCACCTTGCTCATCAGCGCGGTGTACTCGGTGCTGATGTCCTTGTCATCGAAACTCACCAACTGCGCGAAGCCCATCACGCGGGCGTAGAAGTCCACCCACTGGTTCATCTCGCCCCAGCCCACGTTGCCCACCATGTGGTCAATGAACTTCAGGCCCACCGGCTCCGGGTTGTAATGGCTCTTCCAAGGCTTGAAGCCGGGCATGAACGCGCCTTTGTAGTTGTCGCGCTCTACGAAGATGTGCACCGTTTCGCCATACGTATGGATGCCGCTGCGGATCACGTAGCCGTGCTCATCCTCCTCGCGCACCGGCTCCATGAAGCTCTTCGCGCCGCGCTTGGTGGTCTCCTCCCAGGCCTTCTTCGCATCGGGCACCCACAGG
>JALOLX010000330.1 GCA_025455765.1 Flavobacteriales bacterium
CGTCAGCGTTGCTCAGGTAGGAGTGCTTGTCCATGGTGGGGTCCGTGCGGATCCTGGTACAAAGGTAGGTTTTGGCCGTGGCGTTCTACGGAACAAGGGAGGTTAGCGTTCGGGTAGCCGGGCTGGACGGCTCAGTCTAGGCTTTGGCCCGGTGCTGTTGGCCAGCCTACGCGTCCGCTAGCGCACCACAGCTAACATACCGTACAACCTCGGAACAGCGCGTTCACCACGATCAGGCTTGGCCCAACAGGGGTATCCGCCCTTTGTAGGTATGGACACCGATACGATATTTGTGAGGAACAGACCGAGTGCCATACATGGATCAGCACTCTCCAATATGAACCCGGACGCACGCCCTCAGTGCAACCGCACAAAATTGTTCGGAATGCAACGACTCCACTCGCATACTGGATCACCGGCAAGAGCAGAACGTCCATCTGGAACGCGCATGCCAGGGAAAAGCATCCATGAGGTCGTTGAAATACTCGCCATGGACCGGTGGCGAGCGGCCATGAGTTCGCTCATAATGCCACAGCGAAGGGGCCAATGCTGCCGTCAAGAGCGGGAAAGGCATACCTGGCGCACATCTTCGCTATGGACCGCGGCCATGTTAACGGTGCTTGCATGCTCTTTGGGAAGCTGTGAGTGGATAGCGGATCAAGCACGTACTCCAGCAACCTGCAAACACGCGAACGTCGCTTTCGTACCGTGTGATACGACCTATTGCAGCCAATTACGGAACCACGGCAACATACCCATTTTGACCACTTCAGCCGTGTTCGATTCCGTAAAAGCAAGAGGGCAGCGAACGATGCTCTTGGTCATCTCCTCTGGATGCCCGGGCCTTGGCACCGCATTGCCAGCCTACCTGGACACCTTGCGCCGTGATAGCATAGAGACGATCATCCTGCTCCAGGACAACCTTAACCGACTGGAACGGGGCAGGAACATCGCCTTCAACTCAGGGCATTGGGGGAGCATTTTTGGCTACGACCAGGACGAAGTAGGCTGCTACTTGGACGCTCGGGAGCGCAACCGGCACCTGCTCGATCGACTTTCGATCAAGCGACCAGAAGGCTACCACCTGGCTTCTAGTTTATCGGTGCTATTCGACGAGCTTGGCCGACCCGTATCAGCTACCCAATACTGGGAGTATCCACCGGGCGACACCATCATCAATGGCGGCATTATCGCGAAGGCCCGGGCTCAGTGAAGAACACCCTACGAACGCCGGCGTGCCGCAATTCCGCCAAGAGGCCCTGATCGGCTTCTTCTACGAGCGCAAGAAGTAGAGCCCCCTCACCACCGCCCCGCATACCGCAGCCGGGTCAGCACCTTCTGCAAGGCGCGCAGCACGCACTCCCCGGCCAGGGCGTCCACGCCACCAGCCGCCAGGGTGCGCTTCAGGTGGGCTTCGGGGATGTCCACCCGGTACATGGCCACCTGCAGTTCGTGCATGCCCTGCCCCAAGCGCTCGGCAAGCACAGGCCGCACCTGGGCCCTGAGCTGCTCGAAGGCCTCCTCCCCCACAGGTGGCGCAGGGAAGTCCTGCTCGTCCTGGGCCAGGTCCTTGCGCAACTGCGCCACCACGGCCGCCAGCACCTCGGCGCGGTCCAGGTGGCGCTGCATGCCCCCGGAACCGGGTTTCGACAGGTGGTTGTTCGCGCTCATCGATACACGGCCAAAGGTCGCCAAAGGCTGGCACTATTTTCGCCCAGCCTCTCCGGGGGTCAGCCCACCGGACCACCGTTCCAACCCAACACCGCTTCCCCCATCCCGATGCGTCACCTCCTCCTCTCGCTCGCCGCCAGCCTCGCCCTGCTCAGCACCCACGCCCAATACGGCACCTTCGATGCCGCCGCTGTGAAAGCCGCCCGCACGGCCACCACCGTGGTGGTGCTCGACGATGGCGACTCGCCCTACAACCGCATGGTGATGGAGGCGATGAAGAGCCACTGGAAATTCACCTCCGAAGTGGACTACATCAAGGTGGGCGACCTCGCCACCATGCCCATCGACCCGGCCCGCATTTACGTGCTCAAGAGCGTGAAGGTGGACCCTGTGAAGTTCGAAGGCACCTTCCTCACCGTGATGAAGGGCTGGAAGCAGAAGAAGGGCGATGCCCTGCAGGCCAAGGAGAACGGCTTCACCAACGTGCCCGCCGAACATGAGCTGGCCACCCTGCTCATCGACCCCAAGGCCATCAACGAGAACCTCAACACCGCCATGCTGCACGTGTACGTGAAGCACCTGCAGGACTACCTGAAGAACGTGGAGAGCGGCAAGATCACCGACAAGGCCACGGCCGATCGGCTCTATGCCAGCCGCACCCGCCTGGTACGCGACAGCGAACTGCTGATCGCCAAGGAACAGCTGGACAAGAACGTGGCCCTGGATGCGGTGAAGGAGAACTACAGTGCTCCCGTGCAGCTGGTGCCGCAAGCTGAAGTGATGGCCGCCGTAAGCGCACAGGACAAGGGCAAGTGCGTGAGCGATGTGGTGCTCACCGGCGACTATAAGACCAAGCATTGCTTCAAGCGCATCTTCAACGCCGGCACCGGTGAGCTGATGTACCTGGGCGATGACCAAGCCCTTGCAGGGAAGAAGGAAGGCTTCATCGTCACGGACCTGACGAACGT
>JALOLX010000331.1 GCA_025455765.1 Flavobacteriales bacterium
GACCTCGTTGCCGCCGATCTCCAAGGCGCCGTTGGCCAGCCGGTCCTTGCGCAACACCTGGGCCAGGCGGTGCAGGGTGAGCACTTCCTGCTGGAAGGGGCCTTCACCCCCGTCGATGATGGCCTGCGCGTCGGCATAGGCGAAGCGGTGCTGGGAGCGCATCACCGTGCGGCCGAACCATTCGTCTTTGATGCGTGCCTGGTCGTCCAGCTCGAAGATGGCGCTGAAGCTGAGCTTGTCCGTGTGGGGGTGCAGGGAGCAGAGGTCGTTGCTGAGCTTCTCGGGCAGCATGGGCACCACGCGGTCCACCAGGTAGACGCTGGTGGCGCGCTGGGCGGCCTCCATGTCGATGACGCTGCGGGGGCGCACGTAGTGGCTGACGTCGGCGATGTGGACGCCCACCTCCCAGTGGCCGTTGGGCAGCTTGCGCAGGCTGAGGGCGTCGTCGAGGTCCTTGGCGTCGTCGGGGTCGATGGTGAGGGTGGGGATGCTCCGCACGTCGCGGCGTCGGGCGATCTCCTCGGGGGTGACGCCGTTGGGGATCTCGGTGCTGGCGGCGAGCACGCTTTGGGGGAATTCCAGCGGCAACCCGAACTCGGCAAGGATGGCGTGCATCTCCACCTGGTGTTCGCCGGCCTTGCCCAATACACGCGTCACGCGGCCACGGGGCAGGTCGCGGGCGTCCTTCCACTCGCCGAGTTCCAGGATCACCTTGTCGCCTTCGTGCGCTCCGCCGAGGTCGGCCGCGCCGATGAAGAAGGGCCGCTGCACCCGTTGGTCATCGGCCACCACCAGGCTGCGGCCCTGCTGCTTGTGCAGGGTGCCCACGAACTCGGTACGGCGCCGCTGCAGCACTTCCAGCACCTTGCCTTCCTGCTTGTAGCCCCGGCCCGGCTGCAGCTTGATCCGTACCCGGTCGCCATGGAGGGCCGTGCCGGTGTCGCGCTGGGCCACGTACACATCGTCCATACCCGGCACACCCAGCCGCACGTAGCCCGCGCCGCTGGCAATGATGTCGATGTTGCCTTCCACCACCTTGCCGGGCGCGGTGGTGGCCAGGGTGTAGCGCCCCTTGTTGCCGCTTACGATGCGGCCCTCGTCCAGCAGCTGGTCCAGGGCGTCGAAGAGCAGGTAGCGCCGGCTCTTGTCCTTGAAGCCCAGCTGGAGGGCCAGCTGCTGGCTGGTGGCGCCCGTGGTGCCGGCGCGTCGCAGGGCGGCGATCACCTGTTCGTTCAAGGGGCTGGTGCGGGAAGGGCTGGGCATGGGGGTGCTTGGGAGGCGCAAGTTACCTGCCCGGTCCGCAGCCCACGTCCGGCGCGGATTTCATGCCTTCACCAACGATCGTTGATAACCTGCGGAAGATCACTACCTTTGCAGCCCTTTCCCGGGTCGTCCATGCAGGAGAGCTCCAAGATCTTCAGCGGTACCGCCACGCGTTACCTGTCCGAAAAGATCGCCGCAGCCAGCGGCGAACGGCTCGGTGAGGTGACCGTGTCCCGCTTCAGCGACGGCGAATTCCAGCCGAGCTTCGAGGAGACCGTGCGCGGCGAGCTGGTGTTCATCGTGCAGAGCACCTTCCCGCCCAGCGACAACCTCTTCGAGCTGCTGATGATGGTGGATGCCGCCAAGCGCGCCAGCGCCAAGCGCATCGTGGCCGTGATGCCGTACTTCGGCTTCGCCCGCCAGGACCGCAAGGACAAGGATCCAAGGGTTCTTCGAAGTGCCGGTGGACCACCTCTTCGCCAGCAGCCTCTTCCTGCCCTACATCAAGGAGATGAACCTCCCTGACCTGGTGATGGCCGCTCCCGACACCGGCGGCACCAAGCGCGCCAATGCCTACGCCAAACACCTCGGCGTGGACATGGCCATCTGCTACAAGCAGCGCAAGGTGGCCAACCAGATCGAGAGCATGACCGTGATCGGTGATGTGAAGGGCAAGAACGTGGTGCTCGTGGACGACATGGTCGATACCGCCGGCACCCTCACCAAGGCCGCCGACATGATGATGGAGCAGGGTGCCGCCAGCGTGCGCGCCGTGTGTACCCACGCCGTGCTCAGCGGAGAGGCCTGCCAGCGCATCCAGAAGAGCGCCCTCACCGAACTGATCGTGTCGGACACCATCCCCATCGGTGCCGACAAGCTCCAGCATACGTCCAAGATCAAGCAGCTCACCGTGGCCCAGCTCTTCGCCGATGTGATCCATCGCGTACGCAGCCACGAGAGCATCAGCAGCCATTTCATCATCGCCTAACCAAGACCCCCATGAACACTGTAGCGCTCAGCGGTACGCCCCGCAATGCGGTCGGCACGAAGGATGCCGCTCAACTACGCCGTGAGAAGCGCGTGCCTTGCGTGCTCTACGGAGCCGGTGAACCCCTCCACTTCAGCGTGGACGAGGCCGCCCTGCGTCCTGTGATCTACACCGCCGAGACCATCGGTGTGGAGATCGAGATCAACGGCACCAAGAACCTCGCCATGGTGCAGGAGAAGCAGTTCCACCCCGTGGGCGACCACGTGCTGCACGTGGACTTCCTGGCCCTCGATGCCAGCAAGGAGACCACCGCCACCCTCAATGTGCGCCTTGTGGGTCAGCCCGCTGGTGTGCGCAAGGGCGGCAAGCTCAGCAACCCCATGCGCCGCGTGCGGGTGAAGGGTAAGCCTGCCAACATCCCTGGCATGATGGAGATCAACATCACCGACCTGGATGTGAACCAGACGATCAGCCTGGCCGACCTGAAGTTCGAGGGCCTCACCATGGTGGGCCGCCCGCAGGATGTGGTGGTGGCCGTGCGCATGACCAAGAAGAAGGAAGAGGCCGCCGCTCCCGGTGCCGCTCCTGCCAAGGGTGCCGCGCCCGCCAAGGCTGCTGCCCCTGCCAAGGCCGCTCCCGCCAAGAAGTAAGCCCCCCATCCGGGTGGTCATCACACCTGTTGAACGGACCCGGCATCGCCCGGGTCCGTTCCTTTTCCCACAGCCATGAAGTTCCTCATCGTGGGCCTCGGCAACCCTGGGCCCGAGTACGCGGACACCCGCCACAACATCGGCTTTCAGGTGCTCGATCACCTGGCTGCGTTGGGTGCAGTACGCTTCAGTCCCGATCGATACGGCGACCGCGCTGAACTGCGCCACAAGGGCCGCACCTTCGTGCTGATCAAGCCCAGCACCTTCATGAACCTCAGCGGCAAGGCCGTGCGCTACTGGCTCGATGCCGAGGACATCCCCGCTGAACGTCTGCTGGTGGTCACCGACGACCTGGCCATCCCCTTCGGTGCCATCCGCCTGCGAGGTCAGGGCGGTGCCGGTGGGCACAATGGCCTCACCAGCATCATCGAGCTCATCGGTACCGAGGCCTTCCCCCGTTTGCGCTTCGGCATCGGCAGTGATTTTCCCCGTGGCCGCCAGAGCGAATATGTGCTGGGCGCTTGGAACGAGGTGGAGCGTAAGACCCTGGCCGAGCGCATCGAGCTGGCCGGCAAGGCCATCCTGCAGTTCGGCCTGTTGGGTCTGGCCTCGGCCATGAACAACTTCAACAAGCGCTGAACGGACGCCGTACCTTTGTACCAACGCATCTACACGCCATGCTCAGCAAGAAGATCGAAGCAGCCCTGAACGGCCAGGTGGCCATTGAAGCCGCCAGCAGCCAGGCGTACCTCGCCATGGCTTCCTGGGCCGAGAACCAAGGCCTCAGTGGCACCGCCGCCTTCCTCTACCGCCACAGCGACGAGGAACGCATGCACATGCTCAAGCTTGTGAAATTCATCAACGAACGCGGCGGCAAGGCCGTGATCCCCGCGCTGAAGCAACCCGGTACCAATTTCAAGTCCATCACCGACATCTTCCAGGCCCTGCTCTACCACGAGACCAAGGTGACCCAGGAGATCAACTCCGTGGTGGACACCTGCCTGAAGGAGAAGGACTACACCACCCACAACTTCATGCAGTGGTACGTGAGCGAGCAGATCGAGGAGGAAGCCCTCGCCCGCACCCTCATCGACAAGCTGAACCTCATCGGCAGCGATAAGGGCGGCCTCTACCTCTTCGACCGCGACCTGGAGGGCATGACCGCCCAGGCCGGTGCGGGAGCGGAGAAGAAGTAGTAGACAAGGAGGGTCGCCGACCCTCCTTGCCTACTTCCTGGTCCGTTCA
>JALOLX010000332.1 GCA_025455765.1 Flavobacteriales bacterium
GCACTGGCTGGTGTTGCTGGCGCGACTGCTCGCCCTGGCCTGTCTGGTGCTGGCCTTCGCTCGTCCGTACTTCCAGAGCAGCTCCAGCGTGTCCGGTGAGCAGACCATCAGCCTGTACGTGGATGACAGCCACAGCATGGATGCACAGGGAAGTGAAGGCCGAGCATTGGATGCTGCACGCGGGGCGGCCCGGTCCATCATCACGCAGGGAACACCCAGCACGCGGTATCAGGTCCTTACAGGGCGCTTCCAGGGGCGCGAGCAGCTCTTGGTGGACCGCGATGAAGCGTTGGAGAGCGCATCCCGCGTAGGCACCGGTCCATCCACCCGGCCCTTGTCGCAGGTCATGGCCCGGTCACCGACCTGCAGCGCAGCATCACCGATGTGGCCTCCTGGACCAGCGACAGCACCGTGGAGCATATCCTGGTCCCTGTGCCCACGCAGTCCTCGGTGAACCTGAGCATCGATAGCGCCTGGTTCCAAAGCCCTGTGCGGCGGGTGGGCCAGCGCGAGTCGCTCACCGTACGCATCAGCAATCGCGGTGAACAGGAGCTCGTGAACGTGCCGCTGCGCCTGACGGTGAACGGGGAACAGCGGGCGATGACCACCTTCAGCATCGCGGGTGGGACCACGATCGACAGCACCTTGCACTTCATCAGCGCAAGCACCGGTGACCAGTGGGGCGTAGTGGAATTGGACGATGCGCCGGTGCGCTTCGATGACCGCTTGTACATCGCCTATCGGGTGCAGGAGGCCATCCGGGTGCTGTTGATCGGCGGCGCGGATGCTACCAGTGACGCGGATATCGAGCGGGTCTTCACCACGGAAGGCGCCACCGCGGACAGTACGCATCGCTTCCGCAAGATGGACCTGCGCGCAGTGGACCGTTCCCTGTTGTCCGGTCAGGACCTCATCGTGCTCAATGCCCTCCCGGAAGTCAGCAGCGGGCTCGTGCAGGACCTTACGGACGCGCTGAAGGGCGGCGCCTCGGTGGTGGTATTCCCCCCCAGCAATGGCAATGCCATGGGCTATCGCGAGATCCTGGGGCGCGCGGACATCAGTGCCACCGTGGACCCTGACACCGCCTTGCGCAAGGTGGAGCGGATCGACCTGGAGAAGCCCTTCTACCGCGACATCTTCAGCAACATGCCCCGCAACGTGGACCTTCCGCAAAGCCGCGAGCGCTGGGACCTGCGTGTGGCGCCGGGCACCGATGTGCTGCTGCGCATGCAGGATGGACGCCCCTTCCTGGTCTCACGCCCGGTTGAACGGGGAACGTTGTTCTCATCGGCATCCCCGCTGGCGGAGCGTTCTGGCAACTTCACGCGGCATGGCCTCTTTGCCGCCACAGTATTGCGCATGGCGGAGCTTAGTCGCCCTTCGCCCCCGCTCTATCACTACACCAACTCAGCGGCGCTGCTGCACTTGTACGGCCTCGATCCGCCCGCCGACCGGGTGCCGCACCTGCGCGGCCCGGGAGGAACGGACATCATCCCCGAACTGCGTCGGGTGAACGGTAGCGCGTACCTCGCCTTGCACGACGAGGACCTCCCGGATGGCCCCTACGCGGTGACCTACGATGGCGACACCGTACTGGCCATTGCGCTGGACCTGGACCGCCGCGAGAGCGACCTGCGCACCATGCCCGTGGAGGAGCTCACCGCCGCCATCGAACAACAGGGCCTCGCGGGCTTCCGAGTAATGGAGGCCGGGGACGATCTTTCGTTACGTTTGGCCGAACTGGACCAGGATCGCAAGCTGTGGAAGTGGTTCGTGGCGCTTGCACTGCTCTTCCTTCTCGCCGAGGTCCTCTTGATACGCTTCCTCCGATGAGCCAGGTACTGCTTCAACACGTGAAGGTGATCGACCCAGGAGGGCCGCACCATGATGCACACACCGACATCCTCATCACAGATGGACGCATCGCCAAGGTAGGTGGGCGCATCACGAAGGGTGAAGCACGGATCGTAAAAGGAGAGCACCTCTGCGTGAGTCCCGGATGGGTGGACCTGCGTGCGCACTTCCGCGAGCCGGGGGAAGAGTGGAAGCAGGGAGTACAGAACGGTCTGGATGCTGCGGCCCGCGGAGGCTTCACGGCGGTGGCGGTATTGCCGAGCACCAAACCGGCCATCGATGGGCGCACCGGCATCACACACCTGTTGCATCGCGCCGCGGGTCATGCGGTGCGCCTGCTGCCACTCGGCGCCATCACCCAAGGCACCAAGGGCGAACAATTGGCCGAATTGCATGACCAACGAGCGGCCGGCGCAGTAGGCTTCACGGACGACAAGCATAGCCTGCGCAACAGTCGGCTGATGCTGCTGGCATTGCAGTACACGCACGGATCACCAGGTGGTGCGCCGCCATTGATGGTGCATCCCGCCGACCCCTACCTGAGCCATGGTGGACAGATGCACGAAGGCGCGATGAGCACCCGCCTGGGCTTGAAGGGACTGCCGGCCATGGCCGAAGCATTGGCCCTGCAGCGCGACATCGCGTTGTTGGAGTACGCGGGTGGGCACCTGCATGCTGCCACCATCAGCACCGCCGAGAGCGTGGAGCTGGTGCGTGCCGCCAAGGCGAAAGGTCTGCGGATCACGGCCAGTGTGGCGGCGTACAACCTGTTGCTGGACGATGGTTGCCTGCGCGGCTTCGAGACCTGTTACAAGGTGTTCCCGCCGCTGCGCAGCACCCGCCACATCGACGCTCTCCGAGAAGCTGTGAAGGACGGCACCATCGATGCCATCGTCAGCGACCACCGCCCCGAGGACCGCGAGCACAAGTTGGTGGAATACGGGCAGGCGGCCTTTGGCATCATCGGTCTGGAGA
>JALOLX010000333.1 GCA_025455765.1 Flavobacteriales bacterium
GAAGGCAAGGTGGCGCCCAATGCAACGATCGACAGCAAGACCTTGGAGGAGGTGGGCTATTCCGCTGCGGAGGCCGAGCAGATGAACACCGCGTACCAGGTGTACAATGCCGCCAAGCAACAGGCGCAGCGCGATGATGTCATCAGCGGCTTCGGGAACAACGGCGGGGAGGAGTTCCTGAGCTTCCTGCAGACCGGTGAATCGCTGATCATCGCCAAGGACCAAGGCTGGAAGAACTGGTATGGACAGACGACCCAGCGCTTGGTTGGCATACAGAACCAGGACGGCAGCTGGAACGGGCATCATTGCATCACCAGTCCGGTGTTCTGCACGGCCACGTCGCTCCTCATCCTTAGCGTGAACAACGACATTGAGCAGCTCCTGGCACAAGGTGCGGTGAAGTACCGCAACTAGGTGCGCTGCAGGTCTGGCGGGCCGCAGTTCTTCACCGGACTGCGGCCCGCTCCATGATGAACGGTGTCCGTTCGGTACGGTCGGCCCGTATCGGTAGACGTGGAAGCAACACCTTTGTGCCCGTAGATACCATGGCACGCTTCCGCATGATACTCCTTTGGATCACCATCCTGGTCTTGGTGCCAGCATTGGCCTTCGCGGGCTACTTCGCCTGGGCCGATCGCATCGGCGGAACCCCTGCAGGCGAGCGACAACAGCGCATCGAAGCATCGCCCAACTTCAAGGATGGTAAGTTCCAGAACGTCGTACCGACGAACATGGATATGAAGGTGAGCGACATGCTGGGCGTGCTGTGGGAGATGGCGGTGAACAGCGCCGCCCGTGAACCGAAGGATACCATTCCTACGGTGGACCTGGACCTTGCACAATGGCGCGCCGTTCCGGACAGTTCCTTTGCGGTCGCCTGGTTCGGTCATTCCTCCCTATTGATCAAAATGGGTGGTGTCACCTTTCTGGTGGATCCGGTGTTCGGTGAGCGGGCATCCACCTTTTCGTTCGCGGGCCCGAAGCGCTTCACTTACCAGCAGCACATGCGGGTGGACCTGCTACCCGCTGTGGACGTGGTGCTGCTTTCGCATGATCACTATGATCACCTGGACCATGAGACCGTGGTTCAGCTGTTGGATAAGCAGTTCATCGTGCCGCTCGGTGTGGGTGCCCATTTGGAGCGCTGGGGTGTTCCTTCCGCTGCCATTGTAGAGAAGGACTGGTGGGAGGACCTGGAGCATGCCGGTGTGCGGTTGACGTTGGTTCCGGCCCGGCACTTCTCGGGCCGTGGACTGACCAACCGGTTCAGCACGCTGTGGGGCTCATGGGTGATGGAGCGCGGCAGCAAGCGCATCTTCTTCGGAGCGGACTCCGGTTACTCGCCCACGTTCAAGGAGATCGGTGCGCGCTTCGGTCCGTTCGATCTGGTCATGCTGGAATGTGGCGCCTACAACGAGCGTTGGTCGAACATTCATATGATGCCCGAGGAGACCGCACAAGCAGCAGTTGATCTGCAGGCGAAGGTGTTGATGCCCATCCACTGGGCGAAGTTCAACCTGGCCTTGCATCCCTGGAAGGAGCCGATCGAGCGCCTTGAGGCGCATGCCGCGACATTGGGTATGCCGCTCCTAACGCCGCGTATCGGCGCCGTTGTAGTGGATGCGGATAGTACCCAGAGCGTCAGCTGGTGGCACAGCGTGAAGTGAAGATCTACTTCGGGCTGACCACCACGTGGGTGAACGGACTTGGCGGCACACCAAGGATGCGCTTCCAATGCCACCGCGCTCTGGGACGGTCAAGCACCGTCAAGTTCCCCAGCGCGTAGAACTGTTCGAGCATGTGGCAGTGATAATGGTCGGCCATGCCGGGTACACCGATGCGCGCATAGTAGGCCTTGGTCCGTTGTTCAGCAGCGCGCGCGGCGTTCGCTGAAGGATAGAGCACGCTGTCCATCACGTGCACCTCGCCGTCCGGGGCCAGCGTGAGTGCACGTTCCATGGTCGAGCGGACATCGGCGAAGTACTGGAAACTGGCGGCGAAGAGCACCACATCGAAGCGGAGATCATCGAGGCCTGGGTTGAAGACAGCAGCAAGCGCGAACCGTGGTCCATTGGGGAATACACGCGCGGCTTGCTGCAGCTCAGGCAGGTTGCGGTCGATACCAAGCACCTCGTGACCCGCTCGGGACAGCATGGCGGACATCCAGCCATTGCCACAACCGACATCGAGTACCTTCAATGGCCGCTGGAACTGGGCAAGGTGGTGTACGAGCCGGTGCGCACTTCGTTCGCGGACACGCCATTCATGCCGTTGCGCACCTGTTGGTCCCATCGGAAGTTGCGCCACCAGGGCGTCATCCAGCAGGCGTCCTTCGATGCCCCGCACGCTGTTGTAGCTGGCCCCGAAGTCACCGGGTTCCTCCAGCATCATGACACCCCGGACCAAGGGCCCGGTCGGGGCGGTGCTGGTTATCCGACCCTGCATGCTCATCAGGATAGGCTCCTCCATAGGAGCATGCCTGCACGGCCGCTCAGCGCGCGGAGTTTGTGCTGGACGGCCCGTGGTGTGATCGATATGCCCCGTTGCTGTGCCTTATGCCACGCCACCTCGTTCACTACGTAGCGCACGGCATGCCCGTAGTATGGCTTGCGGTACGCCCGG
>JALOLX010000334.1 GCA_025455765.1 Flavobacteriales bacterium
GTGGGACATGAGCGCGCTGGACCAGCAGACCTTCTTCGTCCTGGACAAGCTCAAAGAGGGCGAAGTGAGCGAACCCCAGTTGATCATCCTGCCTGATGGTTCCAAGGCCTACCGACTCCTGAAGCTGAACGTGCGCACCGCGCCACATATGGCCAATCTGAAGGATGACTATCGACTGATGCAGCAGGCTGCTGAAGGAGAGGCCCGCTCAAAGGCCATCGATACCTGGGTAAAGGACCGCTTGCAGGCGACCTACGTCCGAATCGCGCCGGAACACGCTACGTGCAACTTTATGCACGAATGGGTACCCGCCCAGGCCAAGGACTGAGCCTCCTGAAGCGCTCCGCACAACGCCACACCGATGAGCAACGCCAACAACGAGATACGCACCGCTGAACAGTTCGGCACCGACCACGAGCGATTGAAGCGCGAAGTGGCCAAGGTGATCATTGGGCAGGACGAGGTGGTGGAGCAGGTATTGATGGGCATTTTCGCCAAGGGCCACTGCCTTTTGGTGGGTGTGCCAGGCTTGGCCAAGACCCTGTTGGTGAACACCGTGGCGAAGGCACTGGGCCTCACGTTCAACCGCATCCAGTTCACGCCCGATCTGATGCCCAGCGACATCATCGGCTCTGAGGTGCTCGACCAGGACCGGCGCTTCAAGTTCATCAAGGGGCCGGTGTTCGCCAACATCATCCTGGCTGACGAGATCAACCGCACACCGCCCAAGACCCAAGCTGCTTTGCTCGAGGCCATGCAGGAGCGCATGGTCACGGCTGCCGGGCAGACCCATCCCTTGCCTGACCCCTTCTTTGTGCTGGCCACTCAGAACCCGATCGAGCAAGAAGGTACCTACCCGCTGCCCGAAGCGCAGCTGGACCGTTTCATGTTCAATATCTGGGTGGATTACCCCACCTATGAAGAAGAGCTTGCGGTGGTGAAAGCCACCACCGGCCATCTTCAGGCCAGCGTGGAACCGGTGCTCTCCTCTGCCGAGATCATCGCCCACCAGGCCTTGGTGCGCAAGGTGCCCGTGACGGACAACGTGATGGAGTATGCCGTGAAGCTCGTGGCGCGCACACGTCCGGGGCGCGGTATGGCTCCACAAGTTGTCACCGACAATGTGAGTTGGGGCGCAGGTCCGCGTGCTTCGCAGTACCTCGTGCTCGGTGCCAAAGTACACGCCCTCGCCAAGGGTCGGTTCTCGCCGGACATTGCTGATGTTCAGGCTGTTGCGTTGCCGATCCTGCGTCACCGTCTGGTCCGGAACTACAAGGCAGAGGCGGAAGGAATGACCGTGGAGCGCATCGTTGCGGGCATCCTCTGATCGAACCGCTGGCGCTCACAGGCGTTCTTTTGTACCTTGGGACGCTGATCACATCCCGTGTATCCAACAAACCGGTAGTCATGAACCGCTTGCGCGCTTTTTCCTTCCTGCTTTTCGGTGCTGGTTCCAGCATGGTCTTCGGCCAATTGCCCACGGTGGACATTACGTGGGCGATGCTGCCAACAGACCAGATCGAGGTACGGATGCGGCCTGATGGCAACTTCAGTTCGCTGTTCTCCTCCAGCGTGTTCACCGTGCGCTGGTTGGACAGCGGCGAACAGGGGTTGGGAGCCGTGCAGCAAGATCCCCCCTATGGACTGTGTGTTCCTTCGGTGAAGTCGGGCCCTGAGGTCGTTTCCGGCATCTACCGGTACCAAGTGTTCTTTGGTGGTTCCATCATCAGTTTTGCCGACGCAGAATTGGCATGGGAAGGCGAACAGGAGTACGTGGTCGCACGCATCAACATCCTTTCGGGTTCCGCCTTCGAGATCGTGAACGACAGCTGGACCGGTGAGCTGGTGAACAACGGCGATTTCTATGTCTCGTTGGAAGGGCAGGACCGCACCGGTGAGATCTATACGTTCTTCACCGACGTTGCTGTGGGAGAGGCCGGCGCTAACGGGTTCACCATAGCACCCAACCCTGCTGCTGGACACACCCAGGTGAGCGTAAGCCTGCAAGAAGCACAGCGCAACGCAGAGTTCGTCCTGCGCGATATGGCCGGTCGCATCATGCGTTCGTTCCGCCGGGACCTCCCAGCTGGCGAACAGTCCTTTACCCTTGATCTAGTTGGCCTGGCTTCAGGACCATACACCCTCGAGGTCATCGCTCCGATGGGCCGTATGACCCAGCGCCTCGTGGTGAACGCCACCAAATAGTCTTTCATCGCTCATGTTCATTCGCTCTTTCCTCGCGCTGTGCGGGGCCTCGTTCGCGTTGACCTCAATGGCACAGCGCACACAGTTCTGGTCCGCCACCACCGATCTGCGTTCATTGCAGGGTGCAGAACGACGCATCATCCCGGATGAACAGCGCACCTTCGCGGTGAACATCGCCCAATTGCAACAAGTGCTTCCCGATCGGAGCACCGGTGCAAGGGAGCTGGAGCTACCCAGACCGGATGGTACCACTGAGCGCTTCCGCGTGTGGCCCAACGTGGTGATGCATCCCGAGCTGGCCGCACGTTATCCGGAGATCCGCACGTTCGCCGGCATGAGCCTCGATCGGCCCTACGTTCATGTTCGGATGGACCTCACCATGCATGGCTTCCACGCCATGGTGATGGATGATCAACGACCTGCCTGCCGTTGAGCAGCAGACCCGCGTCTGGATCGAACAAATGGGTGCCGACCGCGTGGGCGACTGCCAGTTGCGCACCTATCGCTTGGCCTTGGCCTGCACCGGTGAGTACGCCAATTTCCACGGGTCGAACGCCACCAACAACAACAAGGCACCCGCACTCGCGGCCATGGTCACGTCCATGAACCGGGTGAACGGGATCTATGAGCGCGATGCCACCCTCACCATGGTGCTGGTGCCGAACACCGATGACCTCATCTACCTTGCGGGTGGCTCCGATCCCTATAGCAACGGTAATGGCGGTGCCATGCTGGGCCAGAACCAGACCACCTGTGACAATGTGATCGGTAGCGCCAACTACGACATCGGCCACGTGTTCAGCACCGGCGGTGGCGGTGTAGCTTACCTCAACAGCCCGTGCAACAACAGCTTGAAGGCAGGTGGGGTGACCGGACAGGCGAACCCTGTTGGTGATCCCTTCGACGTGGATTACGTGGCACACGAAATGGGCCACCAGTACGGCGGCAACCACACGCAGAACAACAACTGCAACCGCGCGAGCGTCGCGGCGTTCGAGCCGGGTAGTGCGTCCACGATCATGGGCTATGCAGGCATCTGCTCGCCCAACGTACAGAACAACTCGGATGCCTATTTCCATGGCTTCAGCATGCAGGAAATGGCCGCCAACATCACGGTGGGCACCAGCAGTACCTGCCCTGTTGTCACACCCTCGGGAAACATCGCGCCAACGGCCAACGCCGGCCCTGACCGTACCATTCCCCGCAGCACGCCGTTCATCCTCACCGCTACCGGCAGTGATGCCAATGCTGGCAACACGCTCAGCTATTGCTGGGAGCAGATGAACAACCAGGTATCCACCCAACCGCCGGTGGCCACCAGCACTTCGGGTCCCAGCTTCCGGTCCCTGTTGCCGGTGCCCAGCCCTGATCGCTACTTCCCGGCGTTGAGCGCCGTGGTGGCCGGGACCACCCCCACGTGGGAGGTATTGGCCAGCGTGGCGCGTACCTACAACTTCCGGGTGACCGTGCGTGACAATGCGCCCGGTGCCGGTTGTAACGACCAGGATGATATGGTCGTCACCGTGTCCGGCACTGCGGGCCCCTTCGTGGTCACACAACCCAATACGGCTGTGAACTGGAACGCGGGTGGCGTACACACCATCACCTGGGATGTCGCCAGCACCAACGTGGCGCCGGTCAGCACCGCCAACGTGGACATCCTGCTCAGCGTGGATGGTGGCTTCACGTATCCCTTCACCCTGGCCACCGCCACCCCCAACGACGGTAGCCAGTCGGTGACCCTTCCCCTGATCCCTGCCACCACCACCGCGCGCGTCATGGTGCGGGCCAACGGCAACATCTTCTACGACATCTCCAACACCAACTTCAGCATCGCAGCAGCTTCCATACCGGACTACACCGTGGCGGGCACTCCGTCCACCGCAACCGTATGCAAGCCATCCGGTACCACCTTCAACCTGCAGACCGCAGCGATCCTGGGCTATGCGCAGCCGATCACGTTCTCCGTGGCAGGTCTTCCGGGCGGGTTGTCGGCCACCTTCGGTACCAACCCGGTCACGCCAGGCGGAAGCACTGTGCTCACCATTGGCAGCACGGCTTCCATCGCTTCAGGCACCTATCCGTTCACGGTGAACACCACATCGGCCAGCGGGAACAAGAGCGTATCGCTGGAGCTGGTCGTGAACGAAGCACCAGCCGTCGTAACGCTCAACGCACCGGCCAATGGCGCCGTTGACGTGGCCCCCGCCAGTGCACTTGCCTGGAACGCCGCGGCACGTGCTGAGACCTACACGGTGACCATCGCTTCCAATGCAGCGATGACCAATGTGGTGGAGCAGGTTACCGGTATCACAGGCTTGAGCTTCAACCCTTCGGTGGCCATTTCGCCGAACACCACCTACTATTGGCGTGTCACTGCCGTGAACCCTTGCGGCTCCGCAGCACCGTCGGCAGTTCGCTCGTTCACCACCTCGTCCTGCTTCCCCATCGTGGTCAACATCACCATCGATCGCTATGGCGATGAGACCACTTGGCAATTGCTTTCGGGTACCACGGTCATTGCCTC
>JALOLX010000032.1 GCA_025455765.1 Flavobacteriales bacterium
GCGCGGTACGGCCCGGTATAGCTCACCAACAGACGTCCGCGACGGGTGCGCCCATCGGCACTGGTGCAGTTCTGCTCGCCGAAGTCGATGAGCATGCTGTAGGGTGTGCTGGTGGTATCGAAGGTGATGGATACGGCACAAGGCAGTTCACCATCCTTGTTGGCCTTGTCGGCTTGGGCGAGGGCATCATTGAAGAACCCTTCCGCACGGTTGTTGTCCAGGGCGGCGGTCTGGTCGCGGTCCAGCGGGGTGGCTTCGTCCTCTTTGCGGCATGCGGCCAGAGAGAGGAGCACTAGCGCGGTGAGCAGGAGCTGTTTCATGGCATGGGGTGCTTTTCGTACCCTATGACGCAAACACGGTGCCAAGGGTTTAATGCATCCTGTCCAGCACCACGAAGCTGAATGCGTGGGCGTGGCGCTCATCGGCCGGGTGGTGCGCTCGACTGCGCTCGGTCCAGTCGGCGTGGTCCAACAGTGGGAAGTGGGTGTCGCCCTCCACTTCAGCATGCACCAGGGTGAGGTACAGGCGGTCCACCAAACCCTTTCGTAGGGCTTCGGCATAGATCTGCCCACCACCGATGATGAAGGCTTCTTCCTCGCCAGCACGTCGGGCCAGGTCAAGGCCTTCCTCCAGCGATCCCACGACCACCGCGCCCGGTGCCTCGTAGTCCGTATTACGCGTCACCACGATGTTCACACGGTCCTTCAGCGGACGGTACTTGGCCGGGATGGTCTCGTAGTTCTTGCGGCCTGTGATGACGTGGTGTCCGCGCGTGGTGCGCTGGAAGTACTTCAGGTCATCGGGCAGGTTCCAAGGCAGATCGCTGTCGCGCCCGATGGTGCCGTTGTCCGCCACGGCTGCGATGGCACTGATGATCATACGCTCACACTGGCCTTGATGTGCGGGTGCGGGTCGTAGTCCTTCAGCGTGAAATGCTCATAGCGGAAGGCGAAGAGGTCGTTCACGTTGGGATCGATCTCCATCTTCGGCAGCGGCCGTGGATCGCGCGTCAACTGCAGGCGCGCCTGTTCCAAGTGGTCGTTGTAGAGGTGTACATCGCCGAAGGTGTGCACGAACTCACCGGGCTGCAGACCGCATACCTGTGCCATCATCAGGGTAAGGAGCGCGTAGCTGGCGATGTTGAACGGCACACCAAGGAAGGTGTCCGCGCTGCGCTGGTAGAGCTGGCAGCTGAGCTTCCCTTGCGCCACGTAGAACTGGAACATGGTGTGGCAGGGTGGCAGGGCCATGCGATCCACGTCGGCGGGGTTCCAGGCTGTGACGATCAGGCGGCGGCTGTCGGGGTTCTTCTTGATCTGCTCCACGACGTTCGCGATCTGATCGATCACGCGACCATCGGGGGTGTGCCAGCTGCGCCATTGGTAACCGTAGACGGGACCGAGGTTGCCGTCCGCATCGGCCCATTCATCCCAGATGCGCACACCGTTATCCTGCAGGTACTTGATGTTGGTGTCGCCGGCCAGGAACCAGAGCAGTTCGTGGATGATGCTCTTCACGTGCAGCTTCTTGGTGGTCACCAGGGGGAAGCCTTCGCTGAGGTCGAAGCGCATCTGGTGGCCGAAGCAGCTGATGGTGCCGGTGCCGGTGCGGTCGTGCTTCTGCACCCCTTCGGCGAGGATGCGGCGGAGCAGGTCGTGGTATTGATGCATGGCGGTGGTGCGAAGGTACCGCTGCGGGGCGGGGTGGGGGTGGGGGAGTTGCTAACGGGTGTTAGCAGCGCACGCAGGCGCGATTCTTCACGCTTGCCATTGCGGCCCGGCTTTTCCGGTGGCGGCGGCCAGTCGGGCAGGGCCTTCAAGAGGCGCTCTTTCATGCGCTCGTAGTAGCTTTTACGGTCGATGGTGAAGGCGATGAGATAGCCCACCATGGCGGCATACATCAGCTGGAAGATCGCGCTGTGGCGATCGGTCATCTCCAGTACGAGGATGGCACTGGTGAAGGGCGAACGCGTGACGCCGGTGAGGAAGGCGGTCATGCCGGCCAGCACCAGCAGGTTGAACTGGCCGCGGCTGGGCTCGAAGAGCGGTGCGATCCAGCCGCCGATGGAGGCGCCAGCGGCCAGCGAAGGCGCGAAGATGCCACCGGCGCCACCCGCGCTGAAGGAGAACAGGGGACCCAGGATGCGCGCGCCCACATTGCTGGCGCTGGCATTGACCTCTTCAGCGAAGAGATAGTTCTCAAGGAGCGCATTACCCGAGCCGATGGCCATGGGCCCCAAGAGGTACACGGTGCTGGCGAAGAGCAATGCACACCCCAGTGCGAAGCCCGCTTGTCCGATCCAGCCGGTGAACGATCGGCGCAGCTTGTCGAAGGCCAGCAGGACGCGGCAGAAGAGCGCACCCGAGGCCCCGGAGATCACCGCGATGAAGAGGATCTTGTACATGAACGAGACCGTGGCGGGTTCCAGCTTCGGGTAGCCCAGCAGCAGATAGGGCCCGAGCAGGGATTGCGCGGTCATACCGCTCAAGATCACAGCGGTGAGCACAGCGGTGCGGAACTGCGCCATGTGGGTCTTGGTGAGCTCTTCCACAGCGAAGACGATACCGCCGAGCGGCGTGTTGAACGCGGCGCTCAAGCCTGCCGCGCCCCCTGTCACTAGCATGATCTGGCGGCTCACACGTGGCCAGAACGGAGGCAGCAGCTTGTGTACAGTGCGGTAGATGCTGCCAGCGATCTGCAGGGTGGGTCCTTCACGCCCGATGGCACCACCACCGATCACCATTGTGAGGCTGCTGGCGATCTTCACCAGGATGATGCGCACGTTCAGGAAGCGCCAGGAACGGTCGCGCTTCTTCTCGGTGGCGACCTCGATGGCGGCCATGAGCTGCGGGATACCACTGCCACCGGCCAGGGGAGCAAGCCTTCTCACCAGTCCCCACGCCACCAGGAAGCTGATGGGTGCGGTGAGGAAGATGAGCCGCCTGTCATGGCTGAGGATGGCCATGTTGGCGTCCTCCATCAGGTGGAAGAGCTTTGCATAACCCACTGCCACCAACGCTGTGAGCACGGCGGACACTTGGTAGGGCAGGGCCAGCAGCACCAGTTCCTTGGCACGGCTCTGCATCAGCCAAACGCGCAGCCGCTCCAGCAATCCGGAGAGGAAGGCGACCGCTTTGGTGGTGATGATGTCGTAGCGAGAGCCGGCCATGCGCGGCCAAAAGTAGCCGCCAAACCCGGGCGTATTCGGTCGTCGCCCGCGAAGTGATCAACACGATCTACTGCCCAAGTGCTTGGAGGTCGAGCATAGAGAAGCGGTATTGGGTGCCGCGATCATAGCTCTTCACCAATGCACGTGTACCGCCCGGCTCCAACAGCACCCCCGAGATGCACGGGATGAAGTCATCTTCGAAGAGCAGCAGGGTGCCTTCTTGTCGCACTTCCCCCCCCTCGCTGATCAGGGCCGCCTTCAGAACGAGCGGTTCGGCAGGCTTCATCTCCTTTGTACCGGCGGCTTCCACGCCAGATCTCAAAATGGCCTCGAGGCCGCGAGGGGTATGAGCGTAGAGCAACAGGTGGCCCTCCTTGTAGGCTAAGCGTGAAACTCCATCATAGGGTTGGCCCGCCGTTGTCATGGCAGCGCGGTCCAGCACACGTTGCCAGCCGATGCTATCGTTGGTCAGCACCTGGCTCACACGCACGCCACCGCTCAAGCGTCGCATGGCGATGGCCTCCCCCATCGGTAATTGGAAGTTGGTCTCCAGGAAGGTCTCGATCACCACCAGTTCGTTGTTCGGTGCGGCGATAAGGTCCACCACATCGATGGGCAGTTTAGCGGTACGCGCTACCGGCTTTCGGGGGTCTGCCGCCGGGTCGCCGTAGGGCATCAATTTGGCGCGCCGGATGGAGGGTAGGCGTTGCGCCAGAACGGGGGTGGGTTTCAGTTTGGGGTCCTTGGGGCTGAAGGTGATGACCTGACCGGGAAGACCCGTTAACGCGCCATACCGCACAGCGATGGACACTCGACCATCCTGGCGATCGACCAGCCGTGCGCTACTGATGAACTGTTTGTCGAGAAGCAGATCCTGCACGGTTTTGCCGCCTTCGCTCACGGTGGTCAGGTGAAGCTCATGGCACGCTTTATCTCCCAGCTGTTCATCGCTTTTGCAGGAGTATACATACGTGAGCAGCCGAACAGTACCATCATTGGCTACGCTGATCTGGTGGATGGTGCTCGTGGCATCTTCGTAGGGAAGTTCCACCGTGGTCGTGCTACGCACAGTGCCATCGGGGTTCACCAGGGCCATTCCGAAACGTTTGTTGCCCTTGCCTTTGTGCGTGAAGTGGTTCAACAGCCAGGTTGTACCATCTGCCGAGGATACCAGCCTTTCCTGTTGGGCGTACGCAAGGCCGCGAGTGAACAAGATGGGGTCGGGGAGTGGCCGCTCCACCATGGTGAAGGCGGGGTCGTTCACGTAGGGAATATCGAACGATGCCAGTTGCTTCAGGCTCCCCAAACCAAGTGCACCGCTGGTGTTCACCGGGCAGAGGGCGAAGGCGCTTCCCTTCTTCGTGGAGGAAACAAGCAGTACCTGCAACCCACCTTCTTGGACGATCGGTCGTACACCGGTCCATTTTAGACCGTCGATGAGCACTTCCTTCAACACAAGCTCCTCGCTCGGCACCAGCTGCGCATCGAGCCGCACCACCTTTGGGGTGAGGCCTTCTTCTACGTAGAGCACGTGGCGTCCGTCCGCTGCAAAGATCCCATCCACTACGGTGAAAAGGTCGCCTGTGGAGCCCTTCAACTCCTTGGTAAATGCCTTCCCATGGCGGGCCACCGTGGATTGCGCTACGACAGGGATCGTCGCAGTGGCGATGAACGCGAAGGTGAACAGGGTGGTGCGCATGTGATCGGGTTTGGGGTAGGACCGGAGGTACTGCGGCGCGGACCGTTGTGCTTGATCGGTGACGGTGGTGCTACACCAGCATGCCGATGATGGTGGCGCTGAGCAATGAGGCCAGCGTACCACCGAGCAATGCGCGGAAGCCGAACTCGCTCAGCCACGCGCGGCGGCTGGGGGCCAGCGATCCGATGCCACCGATCTGGATGCCGATGCTGGCGAAGTTGGCGAAGCCGCAGAGCATGTAGGTGGCCATGACGATGCTGCGCTGATAGCTGAACAGCCCGGCGGTCTTCATGCTGGCCAGGCTTTCGTAGCCCACGAACTCGCTGGCGATGATCTTCTCACCCACCAATCGTCCGGTGAGGGTGATGTCCTCCGTGGCCACACCGATGAGCCACATGAGCGGAGCGAAGAGGTACCCCAGCATGAATTCAAGCGAGAGGCCTTTGAAGTTGCCGTTGGAGACCGCTGCCACCCAATCATTGATGCCGAGCACATCGCCCAGCTTCAGGAAGGCATAGTTGGCCATGGCGATGAAGGCGAAGAACACCAACAGCATGGCACCCACGTTGGCGGCGAGCTTCAGGCCCTCGGTGGTGCCGTTGCTCATGGCATCGAGGAAGTTGCTGCCCACCTGTTCCATGCTCACCTCCAGCTTCTGCTCGATGGGTTCGGTCTGGGGGAAGAGGATCTTGGCAACGACCACCGCACCGGGAGCGGCCATCACACTGGCGGTGAGCAGGTGTTTGGCGAAGAAGAGGCGTTGCACGGGATCATCACCGCCGAGGAAGCCCACATACGCGGCGAGCACCCCGCCCGCCACGGTGGCCATGCCGGCGGTCATCACCAGAAAGATCTCCGAGCGGTTCATCTTGTCCAGGTAGGCCTTCACCATCAGCGGTGCTTCGGTCTGCCCCAGGAAGATGTTGCCGGCCGTGCTGAGGCTTTCGGCGCCGCTGAGCCGCATGGTACGGTTCAGCGCCCATGCCAGGGCGTACACCACCTTCTGGATGATGCCGAGGTAGAAGAGCACGCTGGTGAGCGCACTGAAGAAGATGATGGTGGGGAGGATCTGCAGGGCGAAGATGAAGCCCACGCTCTGCACGTTCATCAGGTCGCGGAAGAGGAACTCGCTGCCGATGCGGGTGAAGTCCAGCACCTTCACGAAGAGCTTGCCCACCACTTCGAAGGCGATCTGCACAGGTGGCACGTAGAGGATCAGCAAGGCGAGCACCAATTGGAACGCCAGTCCGATGCCCACCACCTTCCAGTCCACTTGGCGCCGCTTGGCACTGAAGGCCCAGGCGATGCCGATAAGGGCCGCCATTCCCAGGACACCACGCAGTAAGCTGGTGGCGGACGGCCCGGTCAGGGCAGCTGGACCGCTTTGTGCGGCGGCGGTGAAGGGTAGTAGCAGGAGGGTGAGCGCTGCCAGGCGCAGGATGCTGCGGTGCATGGAGTTCAGGGGTCGGTCCGGCGAAGATGGCGGAAAGCATGCAGGTCCGCAACACGTGCGGATAGATCAGTTGCTGCCCTCTCGGCGCTTGATCTCGTCGCGCAGCTTGGAGGCGCGCTCGTAATCCTCGTCGTGCAGGGCTTCGTTCAGCTGTTCCTGCAGCTCTTCAAGGGTGGCGCCACGCTTCTCGCTGCCACCTTCGCCCTTCTCTTCTTCGCCTTTGTCCTCGTCGTTCTCCTCCACCTTCAGACCAGCGGCACTGAGGATGAACTCGTAGGTGTACACCGGGCAATCGAAGCGCAGGGCCAGGGCGATGGCATCGCTGCTGCGCGCGTCGATCTCCACCTCCAGACCGTTCTGTTCCACCACGAGCTTGGCGTGGAAGATGCCTTCCACCAGGTCGTTGATGATGACCTCCTTCAGGTTGAAGCCGAGGGTGTCAGCGACGTTCTTGAACAGGTCGTGGGTGAGGGGCCGGGCGGGTTTGATGTTCTCCACCTGGATGGCAATGGCCTGTGCTTCTACACCGCCGATGATGATGGGCAGACGCCGCTCTCCGTTCACCTCGGAAAGGATCAGCGCATAGGCTCCGGCGTGTGTGTGGCTGTACGTGATGCGCAGGAAGCGCAGTTCGACCTTCTCCATGCAACTCGCGAACGGGCCGTGAAGATAGGGAGGAGCGGGGAGTTAGCAGTGGTCCGCTGGAGGAGGCAGTTGGCAGTGGACAGTTAGAAGTAGACAGTTGGCAGTTGGCAGTAGACAGTTGGGAGTAGGCAGTTGGCAGTAAAGTACGCAGTTGGTGCAGCTTGGTTACGTAGCGCGTGGACGACACCGCAAGATCCTACCAGCTCGCACCCACTGCCAACTCCAGAACTGCCAACTGCCTACTCCAGAACTGCCAACTGCCTACTCCAGAACTGCCAACTGCCTACTCCAGAACTGCCAACTGCCTACTCCAGAACTGCCAACTGCCTCCTCAAGCCTACCGCTCCGCGTTCAACTTCTTCGCGGCATCGATGAGCTTGGGAAGCACTTCGAAGGCGTCGCCTACGATCCCATAGTCCGCCGCCTTGAAGAACGGTGCCTCGGGGTCCTTGTTGATCACACAGATCACCTTGCTCTGGTTGACACCGGCCAGATGCTGGATGGCGCCACTGATGCCGATGGCGATGTACAGGTTGGGGCGGATGGCCACACCGGTCTGTCCCACGTGCTCGTGGTGCGGACGCCAGTGCATGTCGGCCACGGGGCGGCTGCAGGCGGTGGCGGCACCCAACAGGTTCGCCAGCTCTTCCACCGGTGCCCAGTGTTCGGGACCCTTCATACCGCGGCCTGCGCTCACCACCAGTTCGGCCTCGGGCAGAGGGATGCCGCTGCCGGCCTTGCGCACCTCCTTCACGGTGATGCGCGCTGCTCCGAGATCTCCGTTATATTCTTCCACCGCTGCGGTGCCGCCGTTGTGGGCAATGGCCACACTGTTCGGCATCAAGCTCAGCACCTTCACGGCGCTGGTCACCTGCACATGGGCGCGGGCCTTGCCGCTGAACACATTGCGCCTGAACAGGCCCCCTTCCGGCAACCCGGTGACACCGGCCACATGACCGGCCTTCAGACGGGCGGCTACACGGGGCGCCAAGGCCTTGCCGGTGGCATCGCTCACGCACACGATGGTGGTGGCGTTCTCTTTCGAAGCCACATCGGCCACCAAGCGTGTCAACTGCTGGCTGTCCAGCGTGGTGACGTTCCGGGCAACGATCACTTTACCAGCACCTTGAGCCCCCAGGCTTTCGAGGCCCTGTGCTCCGCCGAAAGTGACCGCCGTTACAGGTCCACCAGCGAGTTGGCTGGCATAGGTCACGGCTTCTTGGGCGGCCTTGGAAAGCTTTTCGCCGCGGGTGTCGATGAATACGATGGTGCTCATGGTGTCTATGCTGTGTGGACGCATCCGGTGCGCCCTTTCGGTTCAAGGGGTTCAGATCACTTTGGCCTCGGTGTGCAAGAGCTCGATCAGCGTACCGGCCTCTTCGGCAGGGATCATGCGCACACCGCTCTTGGCGGGCGGCAGCTCGAACTTCACGGTGCGTGCCACTTCGCTCACCGGTGTGGCGGGTACAACGGCCAAGGGCTTGGTGCGGGCCGCCATGATGCCGCGCATGTTGGGGATGCGTTGCTCGGCCATGCCTTTCGCGGCACCGAGCACCACGGGCAAGCCTACCTCCAGCACCTCCACGCCGCCGGGTACATCACGTTCCACAGTGGCGGTGGTGCCGCTCACCTCCAACTTGCTGGCCAACGGCACGTAGGGCATATCCAGCAGTTCGGCCACCATGGCACCCACTTGGCCACCGTTGTGATCGATGGTCTCCTTGCCGGCCAGCACCAGATCGTATCCCTTGTCCTTCGCATAGGCGGCCACCAGTTCAGCCACCTGCAGGGCGTCGGTGGGCTGGGCGTCGATGCGCACGGCATCATCTGCACCGATGGCGAGCCCCTTGCGGATGGTGGCCTCGGTGTCAGCGCCGCCCACGGTGATCGTGGTGACACTGCCTGCACCGGCCGCCTCCTTCAGTTCGAGGGCGCGCACCAGGGCGTACCACTCGTCGTAAGGGTTCACGATGAAGGTCACCCCATTGCCGTCGTACTGCGTGTTGTCGTTGGTGAAGGCAATGCGGGCCGTGGTGTCGGGCACCTGGCTGAGGAGGACAAGGATCTTCATGGTCTCGGATGAACGGGGAACGGGGCCACTTGTTCGCGGGGGCACCGGTATTCCGGGCCGCAAAATTAGGGTCTTAAGCCCTTGTTCGCACCAACGCTGTGGAAGCCCGTGCAGGACACCCGTTGTGCCGCTAACTTCGCGCCCTCCAAACAGCACCCCATGCGTACGGTCCAGATGCGAGAGGCCCTTTGTGAGGCGATGAGCGAAGAAATGCGCCGCGACCCCAGTGTGTTCCTGATGGGCGAGGAAGTGGCTGAGTACGATGGCGCCTACAAGGTGAGCAAGGGCATGCTGGCGGAGTTCGGTGAGAAGCGGGTCATTGATACCCCCATCGCCGAACTGGGCTTCAGCGCCATCGGTGTGGGTGCGGCCATGAACGGCCTTCGCCCCATCGTGGAATTCATGACCTGGAACTTCGCCATCCTCGCGGCTGACCAGATCATCAACCACGCGGCCAAGATGCTGCAGATGAGCGGCGGCCAGTTCCACGTGCCCATTGTGTTCCGTGGCGGCAACGGCAGCGCAGGACAGCTCGCGGCCACCCACAGTCAGAGCTTCGAGGCGATGTACGCCAACATCCCCGGCCTCAAGGTCATCAGCCCCAGCAATCCATACGATGCCAAGGGCCTGCTGAAGGCCGCCATCCGCGACAACGATCCGGTGCTGTTCATGGAGAGCGAACGCATGTACGGCGACAAGGGCGAGATCCCGGACGGTGAATACCTGCTGCCCATCGGTGTGGCGGATGTGAAACGCCAAGGCACCGACATCACGCTGGTCTCGTTCAACAAGATGATGAAGGTGGTGCTGGCAGCCGCAGAAGAGCTTGCCAAAGAAGGCATCAGCGCTGAGGTGATCGACCTGCGCACCATCCGTCCGCTGGACAACGCGACCATCATCCGCAGCGTGATGAAGACCAACCGCCTGGTGGTGGTGGATGAGAACTGGCCCTTCGGCAGTGTGGCCAGCGAAGTGGCGTTCCGCGTGCAGAAGGATGCCTTCAGCTACCTGGATGCGCCGGTGCTGCGCGTGTGCCAGGCCGATACGCCACTGCCCTTCACGCCAACGCTGATCGACGCCAGCCTGCCCAGTGTGGAAGGTGTGGTGCGGGCGGCGAAGGAGGCGATGTACCTGGTAAAGTAAGGCTGAAGCAACGGTGAACTGTAGGCGGAACCATCGCCGTTCCGGTCATTCCCCTATTTTTGCGCCCCTGCAACGCAATGGGTGTTGCTTAGG
Source organism: Flavobacteriales bacterium (assembly GCA_025455765.1). Taxonomy (GTDB): domain Bacteria; phylum Bacteroidota; class Bacteroidia; order Flavobacteriales_F; family PHOS-HE28; genus PHOS-HE28. Next base: position 10,274 of record JALOLX010000032.1, read on the forward strand.
TACTGAAGAACAGCACGTTAACGAACGAAACGATCGAACATGGGAAGTGAACTGATGTACTACATCCCCGCGCTGGGCCTGTTGGGCCTCGTGGTGATGATCGCAAAGGCCGCCTGGGTGAACAAGCAGGACGCCGGTGATGCCAACATGCAAGAGCTTGCCGGCTACATCGCCAAAGGGGCCAGCGCCTTCCTGAAGGCCGAGTGGAAAGTGCTCGGCGTGTTCGCCGTCATCGCTGCGGTGCTGCTCGCTTGGAGCGGAACGCTGGTGGAGCACAGCGATTGGTTCATCGCGGTGGCCTTCCTCATCGGTGCCTTCTTCAGCGCACTGGCCGGCTGGATCGGCATGAACATCGCCACCAAGGCCAACGTGCGCACCACACAGGCCGCCCGCACCAGCCTTGCGCAGGGCCTCAAGGTGAGCTTCAACGGCGGCACCGTGATGGGCCTCGGCGTGAGCGGTCTCGCCGTGCTGGGCCTGAGCGTGCTGTTCATCTGGTTCTACCACATGTACGTGAACGGTGCCTCCGCCAATGGTGAAGAGATGATGAAGGCCCTTGAGGTGCTCGCAGGCTTCAGCCTCGGCGCCGAGTCGATCGCCCTCTTCGCCCGTGTGGGCGGTGGCATCTACACCAAGGCCGCCGATGTGGGCGCCGACCTGGTGGGCAAGGTGGAGGCCGGCATCCCCGAGGACGACGTGCGCAACCCCGCCACCATCGCCGACAACGTGGGCGACAACGTGGGCGACGTGGCCGGCATGGGTGCCGATCTCTTTGGTAGCTACGTGGCCACCATCCTCAGCACCATGGTGCTCGGTCGCGAAGTGGTGAGCGCCGACAACTTCGGCGGCATGGCCCCGATCCTGTTGCCCATGCTCATCGCCGGTCTGGGCATCGTGTTCAGCATCATCGGCACCTTCTTCGTGCGCATCAACAAGGACACCGACAGCGTGATGGCCGCCTTGAACAAGGGCAACATCGGTAGCATCGTCCTCACAGCCATCGCCAGCTACTTCATCATCGGCTGGATGTTCCCCAGCAGTGTGGAGTTCATCCGTGGCGATGTGCGCCTGGTGGTGGAGAGCATCAACATCTTCTACGCCATCGTGCTCGGTCTGGTGGTGGGCTTCCTCATGAGCTACATCACTGAGTACTACACCGCCATGGGCCGCAAGCCGGTGGACAGCATCGTGCAGAAGAGCGGCACGGGCCACTGGCCGGTCTCTACGGCGTGGCCATCGCGGCCGCCGGTATGATGGCCACTACCGCCATGCAGCTCGCCATCGACGCGTTCGGTCCCATCGCCGACAACGCGGGCGGTATCGCCGAGATGAGCGGTCTGCCCAAGGAGGTGCGTGAGCGCACCGACATCCTCGATGCCACCGGTAACACTACGGCTGCCACGGGCAAGGGCTTCGCGATCGCTTCTGCGGCCCTCACGGCGCTGGCGCTCTTCGCTGCCTATGTGGGCCTCGCGGGCATCACTGCCATCGACATCTACAAGGCCAACGTGCTTGCCATGTTGTTCGTGGGTGCCATGATCCCCTTCCTCTTCAGCAGCATGGCCATCAGCGCCGTGGGCAAGGCCGCCATGGACATGGTGAAGGAGGTGCGCCGCCAGTTCAAGGAGATCCCCGGCATCATGGAATACAAGGCCAAGCCGGAGTATGAGAAGTGCGTAGCCATCAGCACGCAGGCCTCCATCCGCGAGATGATCCTGCCCGGTGCCCTGGCGCTGCTCAGCCCCATCATCGTAGGCTTCGCCTTCGGTCCCGAGGCCCTTGGCGGCCTGCTTGCCGGCATCACCGTGAGCGGCGTGCTCATGGGCATCTTCCAGAACAACGCCGGTGGCGCCTGGGACAATGCCAAGAAGAGCTTCGAGAAGGGTGTGCTGATCGATGGCCAGATCTACAAGAAGGGCAGCGATCCCCACAAGGCCGCTGTGACCGGTGACACCGTGGGCGACCCCTTCAAGGACACCTCGGGCCCCTCGATGAACATCCTCATCAAGTTGACGTCCATCGTGGCACTGATCATTGCGCCGCACATCAACGAGGGTGGCGCCCATCCCACCATGCCTGGCCATGAGCACCATGATCACAGCCACGGCGCGGTGGTCACACCGACCGTGGAGCCTGTGGCGGCTGCCAGTACGGTCGATGTGAGCGACCGTTTCTAAGGGGAACAGCATCGGACCCCGAACGAGCAAGGCCCGCGATGATCGCGGGCCTTGCTCGTTCGGGTAGGTCCTTTCTGGCCTTCATCGCTGCCCGTTTTCGCCAAGGTCTTTCCAGCTGGTCAGCTGAGCGCTCCCAGTAAAGGCTAACAAGGAGCAGGGTCAAGGTTTCCATCCGCTGGTTCCAACTTCCACACACTGCTGTTCAGTAAGCCTTGGGA
>JALOLX010000335.1 GCA_025455765.1 Flavobacteriales bacterium
GGGCCGCTCACAAGGCGCAGCTGCTGGGTTGCGCGCGCTGGACCTGGTGGAAGGTGTGGAGAAGGTGCATCTGTACCACGCCGCGCGGGGCGACCTGCTGCGGGAGCTGGGACGAGATGAAGAGGCGCGCACAGCCTATGGCAACGCCTTGAAGCTGGTGCGATCGCCGGTGGAGCGGGAATTGCTGGAGCGCAAGCATCGGGACATGGACGCGAACTGAGCGGTTCTCGGACCAGCTGGTGGAACTTTTGAATGGATGTCCGGTCCATGCCGTTGGGTGGAGCGGTACGTACTGACCGAGGGCGGATGTGTCGCACCAAGCTGTGTCGCGCCTTTCCCGTTGTCCTGATAAGGAGCGATGATCTACTTCGTGCGTTGAGTAAGCTCACTCAATATGTTGAGTACAAAACCGAGAAAGATCAGGCGAGCACCGCAGATGCGGGCTTCAACAGGAAGCGCTCCAGGTCCAGGCCACCATCGCCGATCAACAGTGAACGGGCCGGCTTGAAGGCATCGTGGAAGGCGGCCATGCCGGGCTGGGCGTTGCGCACCTTGGCGCTCTTCACTTCGATGGCGGTCAGCTTGCCTCCGCGTTGCACCACGAAGTCCACCTCGCGGTCGCCGTCGCGCCAATAGAAGACCTCATACCCTTCGTCGCGTGCACCGCGCAACAGGTGGGCACCCACGGCGCTTTCCACCACACGGCCCCAGAGCGGAGCATCCTTCCTGGCTTGGGCGAGTGAAATGCCCATGGGAGCGGTGAGCAGGCCGGTATCGTGTACCATCCACTTGGGGCTGCTGGCGCGTTGACGCACCTTCTGTCCGGCGTATTTGCGCATCGGTGTGAGCAGTCCCACCTGGCTGGTGAGTTCGCCGTACCAACTGAGGGTGGTGGTATTTCCCGCGTCGTGCAGCTGGCCGAGCATCTTGGTATAACTCAGTTCCTGGCCGCTGTAGCTGCAACCCAGTTCGAAGAGCCTGCGCAGGAGCGCGGGTTTGTCCACACGGGTCATTTGCAGCACGTCGCGCGCGATACTCGTTTCGATCAGGGTGTCTCGCATGTAAGCCCGCCAACGGGCAAGGTCACGCACCAGCCGGGCCGCCCCCGGATATCCGCCATGGAAGATGTACTTGTCCACATCCCAGCCGAAGGCCGCGTTCATCTCGGCGTAAGACCATTGCTGCATGCGCACCAGTTCGAAGCGCCCGGCCAAGCTCTCCTGAAGTCCTTGTTGCATCAGCAGTGGCGATGACCCCAGGAGGACCACTTTCAGTTTAATGCCCTTGCGCGTGTCCTCGTCCCAGCGGGCTTTTACGGCATCGCTCCAGCGGGGCACCTTCTGCACTTCGTCGATCACAAGTACCGCTCCCTTGCGCTTGTTCCCTTGGGCCAATACGCGTGCCATGTCCCATTGTTGTGTGATCCACGCTGTGTTCTGCGCATCGGGATCGTCGGCGCTTGCTTCATGGGCTTGCAGGCCGATGTGATCCAGCACCTGACGCACCAAGGTGCTCTTGCCCACCTGCCGTGGACCGGCCACTATCTGTATGAAGTAGCGCGGGCCGGCAAGGCGTTTCAGGAGGATGGCGTGTTGCGGACGTATGTAGGCCATGCGGCTAAATTACTCAATGCACTGAGTAAAAATACTCAGGGTAGTGAGTAAAAAATAAGCAGGGCTCCTGTTCGGTCCGGGCACGATCAGCGTTCCTTCACCCACGTCGCGCCCGACACCGCGCCGTGCTCATCGCGAACAGTTATCCGGTACAAACCCGCCGGTAGCGCTTCCGTGCCGATCACCGGCCGTCCATCCGCTGTGCGCTGCTCCAGCACCACGCGGCCTGTGGCATCCATGACCGTAATGGTGTGAAGATCTACTGGAAGGTCGAAGGTGAAGTGGGTGGTGCCGGGGTTGGGGAAGATGGTGAGCGATCCGGAGACCCCGCGTTCGGCGATGTCCAAGAGCGTCTCGCAGCCGAAGTTGGTGAAGCTGAGCGAGAGGTCCTGATCGCTGTAGCAGCGCATGCCCACTGGTCCATCCCAGATGATACAGGCTGGATACGGGCTGAAGTTCATCGTCCATCCGAGCCGTTCGGTGTAGGTCTCGGTGAACATGGTCATACCATCCGCTCGTTGCGCAACGGTCCACTGCCGCAGCGTGAACCCGTCGTAGACCACTGTGGCCGTATCCACGATGACCAGGCTGTCCGGAGGGTCACATCCACCGGTCAGCCCATCGGCTCTGAGCCAAGCATCGCCAGGTAGTGCACCCAACCAGAACAGCGTATCCCATGCTTGCTCCGTGTGGGACCACAGCGACACCACATCGCCGATCTGCACGGTGATGGCCGCGATGGGTTGGCTCCATTCATCCACCTGGGTCTGGCCGACGATGGACATGGCGCCTTGTGCATCGATGCGATGTGCGAGCTGACCACCGACCAGCGTATCGCTCACATAGACGTACTGGGAGTATCCATAAAAGCCGAGAAAGTCCGATCCATAGGTCCACGTGGCTCCCGGCGGGCACCAGCTCTGGGTGTAGGCCATCAGCGGGAGCAGGGCAACGAGTAGGAGGGTGGCACGCATT
>JALOLX010000336.1 GCA_025455765.1 Flavobacteriales bacterium
GAAGTATCGCCCGGCAAGGATGAGTGGGACGCCAACGTAGGGGCACGCCTGCTCTTCCACCTGTGTGGCGTGCTGGCCAAGCGTTGACGATCCACCGTTCACGGCTGAACGTAAGCTGACGCCAACGCCCCAGCTGCGTACCCACCACCGATGTGGATGGCCCTGATCATACCTCGTACGACGTTGGTACTGCGCTCCGGGTAGGACAAGCGAGACATTCCGAGCTTAGCATCGGCCCCTGACCTGAAGCGCAGCGCTCAGCCGCGCGTATCCCACGCCTGACGCAAGGCCCCAAGGAACGTCTCCTGGGCCTGCGCTCCCCGTACAGCGAGCCGTTGGTCGAGTACAAAGAAGGGCACACCCTGAATGCCGATACGCCGTGCATCCTGTTCATCGGCCCGCACTTCCGCTGTGAAGGCATCGGTGGCCAGCACCTGTGCCACAGCGGCAGCCTCCAAGCCCACCTCCACAGCGAGTTGCTGAAGGACCGCATGGTCTGCGATGTGCGCACCCTCGCTGAAGTACGCCTGGAGCAGCCGTTCCTTCATCGCACCTCCCGTTCCCTGTTGCTTCGCGAACTGGAGCAGTCGATGCGCATCGAAGCTGTTGGTGGGTCGGGCCAGGTCCATGCGGAACGTAAGCCCCACGCCGGCTGCGCGCTCCACCACACCCTGCACGCGTTGGGACGCTTCGGCGAGGCTGATGCCATAACGTTCTGCGAGCATGCTGTACGTATCCTGTTCACCGCCTCGCGCGGCGTGCGGATCGAGCTCGAAGCTGTGCCAGGTGATGTGCACCTTGTCGCGGTGCTCGAAGTGCTGCAATGCACCTTCCAGTTCGCGCTTGCCGATGTAGCAGAACGGACAGAGCACATCGCTCCAGATATCGATGTTCAGCGCTTCTGTGGTGGTGCTCATGCCGCGTAGTTGGGGCCACAAAGAAAGGCACCGCACGGACGCCTTGTCCCAACAGGTCACCGTGAAGAAACCGCCGAACGACCAACACCAGCGCACTGTGCGGTACCGTTGCTTTACACCTGAACATGTCACGCCACACATTGCTCACCCTCGGAGCGTACATGGCACCGCTCCTGCTGTATGCCCAGCAGGAGGCTGCATTGCCGTGGCCGGTTGCGGAAGCCATCCGCACGGAAGCCCGCAGCCCTGGTGTGTTGCGCATGCCCGAGCTGGAAGGCGTGGCCGTGGCGCTCAAGAAGCAGCATCCCTCCTTCCCCACCTACGCGGACAGCGCAGTGCATGCTTGGATCGAACGGTGGACCACGGTGGAACGGGATGCGTTCCGTGGTATGCTGGCCCTTTGGCAGGAGCAGCGCCCGTTCATCGAAGCACAACTGAGCGTTGCAGGTCTGCCGCGCGAACTGGCCCTGCTCCCTGTGGCGCTCAGCGGCATGGACCCCTTGCACCGGGATCTGCGTGGCGCAGGCATCTGGTCGCTGCCCCATGCTGTGGCCGTGCGACACGGCCTGCGTGTGAGCGATGAGGTCGACAGCAGGCATCAGCCGGTGCTCAGCACCTTCGCCGCGATCAAGCAGTTCAGCGCGTTGGCGAAGGAGTTCACTGCTAAGGACATGCAAGCACTGGCCATGGCTTGCGGTCCTGCCAACGCGGTGCGTGCACAACAACGCCTGCCCGGATCAACTGCGTTGAAGGACCTGGTCACACAGGTGGACGAAGCCGATCGCCACATTGTTCCGCGGTGGATGGCCGCCCTCTACCTGGTGGACCACATCGCTGCGTTGGGCATGAAGCCCTTGGTGCTCGCCCCCCTACCCGCGACGGATACCTGCCGAACAGTGCGTGCACTACCCCGTGCGCTGATGACAGCATCGCTTCCGGTGGATCCTGCGCTGTTCGCGTGGTTCTCCCCCACCTTGGTTGGCCGCACCATTCCGGCAGGCACTCAGCTCATCCTTCCGAAGGGCTTGTGCCAGCGCCTGGCATTCATCACGGACAGTCTACAGGCGCAGGTCATTGCTGCTGCACCGGCGAGCGTGCCGATGGAAGAAGAGACCGAAGAACGCTCACCGGACGGCCGCGAGACCATCTACCACCGCGTGGTGGCGGGCGATGTGCTGGGTCGCATTGCACAGCGATATGGCGTCACGGTGAGCGAGCTGCGGCGATGGAACGAGATCAAGGGCGACCAGATCGATGTAGGCGAAGTGCTCACACTGCACGTGATGCCGAGCGTAAAGCGGCGGGAGGACCGGGGCGAGGATGGACCTGCTCGTAGCACACCGGTCGAAGGCCATACGTGGTACACAGTGAAGCGCGGGGATTCGCTCTACGGCATTGCCAAGCGCCATGCGGGCATCAGCGCGGATAGCCTCATGCGCTTCAACAAGATCGGTCCCGATATCCGACCCGGCCAACGCATCAAGATCCCTGCACGATGAGCCCCCGCAGGACCCTGCTCTTCCTCGTGACCGTGCTGACCGCATTGGCGTTGTTGGGGACCGTGTGGCCTACGGAGGGGATCCGGTTCGCGGGCATCCAATGGACCTTGAACGCACCCGGCGATCTCCTGTGGCCCGAAGAACAGGACCGTGTGGACATCAGCGCCATCG
>JALOLX010000337.1 GCA_025455765.1 Flavobacteriales bacterium
TCCTGGTCCACGCCGATGCGGTAGAGCCTGAGCGGGCGGTGGCCGAGGTGCTCTTCGCCGAGCGGCTTGGCGCCGTGCATCTCGCTCTGGCCACCACGACGACGATCGTTGACGTAGCGGACGTTCACCTGTGCGCTGCGGCGTTCGCTCTGGTAGAGCCAGCGGTCCATCACGTTGATGCGGCGGGTGAGGGGCATGTCCATGAACATGTCACCGTTCTGGTCCATCTCCATCTCGAAGAGGTTGCCGTGGAGCAGCAGCAGGTTGGCGCTGTGCTGGCCGGTGCGTTGTGCGCTGTGCACATTGATTTCGGCGCGGCCCTGGCTGTTGCCGTAGGCGTTCACGAAGAGCGGCGGTTCCTCCAGCGGGTTCAGCAGGCACAGTTCGATCTGGCCGCTCATGGCGTTGGGTCCGTTCACGGCGGTGCCCACGCCCTTGCTGAGGTTGATGTCCTTGATCCACGTGCCGGGCAGCAGGCTGAGGCCCGAGGTGCCGGAGAGGCCACGGAGGAAGGGGATGTTCTCCACGCCGATCTGGGCGTAGCGGCCATCGAGCCCGAGCATGCGGATGGTCTTCGCGCCGGAGATCGCATCGCTGTACTGCACGTCCACTGTGGCGTTGGTCTCGAAGCTCTCGCTGAGGTCGCAGCAGGCCGCACGCTTCAGTTCCTTCTGCCCGATGCGCTCGGTGGCGTTGATGGTGCGGGCATCGAGCAGGGTGCCACTGGCGCGCTCCACCACTTCCACCACCCGGATGTCCACCGCCCAGCGCAGGGTTACTTGCACTGATGTGGTGGGGGGCGCTTTGAAAGGCAGCACGGCGGGCGCATAGCCTACGAAGGACACTTGCAGCTCAGCGGGCCAATTGGGGGGCGGCGCGATGCTGAAGCGCCCGTCCAGGTCGGTGGTGGTGCCGATGGTGGTGCCGCGCCAGATGACGTTGGCCCCGGGGAGCGGCTCCACAGTATCGACGGTACGCACCTCACCGCGGATGGGCTCCTGGGCAGCGAGTGCGGCAGCGCAGAGGATGGAGGCGAAGAGAACGAGGAACTTCACGGGGATCGGATCGGGGGTGAACAGCAGGGAACGTGGCGCATGAGCGCCTGCCGCAGCGGTCGCGGCGCGGGGCTGTTCCGATCAGATCAACAGGCGGCGCAGGCGGGCCTGGCGTTCAGAGCCACGATCAGGTGGCGGCCCGGTGGCGAAGCACAGGAGCGTGGGGCGCGCTACGATATCGCTGCTCCACAGGGGCAGGTGGCCCATCACGATCAGATCAGGCACAAGGCGCAGATCGCGTTCCTGGCGTTGTTCGAGGCCATCGGAGCCCACCTCGGAGAAGAGGCAGCACACGGGGCTGACGCTGGCTTGTGAAGGGTCCGTGGCGTCCAGGCAGCACTCCTCCAGCAGCCCATAGGCCACGGTGGTCCGCCCGGACATCAGGCAGTTCATGCGCGACAGGCTGAACACGCCCGAGCCCAGCAGGAGCAGCAGCGCGGCGAGGAGGCCGGGCCAGCGGTGGCGGTTCAGGTAGCGTCGCATGAAGCACAAAGATACGGTGTGCGCCAGGGCTGTCAACCGAAGGCGGTGCTGCGGGTTGGAAGGCCACGGCGGGCGTGGAGCGTACCTTTGTACCATGTCGCAGACCCTCACGCGCCCGCCGGTGTCCGTATACGCGGAGAGCACCCCGAACCCCTTCACCATGCGCTTCGTGAGCAGCCGCCTGTTGGTGCAGGATGGCCGCTTGTTGGAGTTCCGCAGTCCGCAGGAGACCACGGGCATCTCGCCGTTGGCCGAGCACATCTTCAACCTGCCCTTCGTCACGGGCCTGCTGATCAGCAGCAACTTCATCTCGGTGACGCGCAACACCAGCGTTACCTGGGACCTGGTGCAGTTGGAGCTGCGCGAGTACATCCAGGAATACCTGAACACCGACGGCCGCGTGGTGTATGAGAACGCCCCCGCGCAGGCCCTGGCCGACGCCAACGAGCGCGCCAGCAGTCATGCCGATGCGAGCGGTCCGGAGGATGAGAAGATCATCCGATTGTTGGAGGAATACGTGCGTCCAGCGGTGGAGGGCGACGGTGGGCACATCGCCTTCCGCAGTTACCAGGACGGCGTGGTCACCGTGTCGCTGCGGGGCTCGTGCAGCGGCTGTCCCAGCAGCATGGTGACGTTGAAGCAGGGCATTGAGAACCTGCTGAAGATGGAGGTGCCGGGGGTGCGGGAGGTGGTGGCGGAGGAACTGTAGGCGCGCAATGCGCGCCGCCCCGTGTGCATTCCTGCCCGGCCGTGCATCCATCTGGAAACACACGGCCATGAAGAAGCATCTTCTCCCCTTGCTCGCCCTGCTGATGGGCGGCACCGCGCAGGCCCAGGGCCTGGGCGAGATCCACGGCCACGTGGTGGACGACCAGGGCCAGCCCCTGCCGTACGCCAACGTGGTGACCACCTACGGCGACCAGCTGATCGGCAGCACCAGCGACGACCGCGGCCGCTACGTGCTGAAGCCCCTGCAGCCCGGCACGTACACCGTGCGCATCACCTACGTAGGCCTCAACCCGCGCGAGATCACCGGGGTGCG
>JALOLX010000338.1 GCA_025455765.1 Flavobacteriales bacterium
TTGGTGGTGTAGCGACTAAAGCTGAAGCGGATGTTGGCACCGGTTACATCCGGGTACAACGCGCCGAGCACGTGGCTGCCCTTGTTGCTGCCGCTGCTGCAGGCGCTTCCGCCGCTGCACGCGATGCCTTCGATGTCGAGGTTGTAGATGAGCATCTCGGCCTTGCCATCGTCCGGGAACCGCACGTTGAGCACCGTATAGAGCGCATCCTCGCTGATGTCGCCGTTGAACGCCACGCCGGGCACAGTGGCCCGCAACCGTTCGATCATGTAGCGCTTCAGTCCGCTGACGTGCTGCTGGTGCTCTTCTACATCGGCATAAGCAAGCTCCATGGCCTTTGCCAGTCCAACGATACCCGGGATGTTCTCCGTTCCACCACGCATGTTGCGTTCCTGTGCGCCCCCCAGGATCAGGGGCTTCAACCCCGCACCATTGCGCATGTAGAGGAAGCCGATGCCTTTGGGTCCATGGAACTTGTGTGCAGCACAGGTGATGAAGTCCACCGGCAGACGCTCCAGATCGAAGCGGTAATGCCCCATGGTCTGTACCGTGTCGCTATGGAACAGTGCGCCAAAGCGTCGACACAGGTCACCGATGCGTTGTAGATCGATCCGCGTGCCGATCTCGTTGTTGGCATGCATCAAGCTCACCAGTACACCTTGTCCCTGTGTGTCGCGCAGGAGGTGTTCCAAGTGCGCTTCATCCACATGGCCATCGGCGAGCAAGTTCACCCAATGGACCTGCACATCCGGGCGCTGCTGGCCGATGGTGGCGGCCGTCAATTCCACCGCGTGGTGCTCGATCGGTGAGGTGATGAGGTGCTTCACGCCAAGGTCCCGCACGGCACCGAACAGCACCATGTTGTCGGCCTCCGTTCCACCGCTGGTGAAGATGATCTCGCCCGGGGTGCAGTTCAGCAGCTGGGCCACAGTGCGACGCGCCCGTTCCACCACAGCGCGGGTCTGTCTTCCATAAGCATGGATGGACGAAGGGTTGCCGAACTGCTCGCGCAACACCGGTGCCATGGCCTCGAAGACCTCGGGTGCCAGGGGCGTGGTGGCCGCGTTGTCCAGGTAGATGCGTTCCATGCCGCGAAGTTACCGCGTGGGGACGGCCTGCGCAGCCATTTCGCGCAGCTCGCTCAGGATCCTTTGGGCCAACGCATCCGCTTCGGCCATGCTTGGCGCTTCAGCGTATACACGGATGATGGGTTCGGTATTGCTTCTCCGCAGGTGAACCCAGGTGTTGCCGAACTCGATGCGCAGGCCATCCACGGTGCTGTGCGGCTGTGCCGCATGTCTGGCCTGCATGCCGTCCACCAGGCCCTGTACATCCATGCCAGCGGCCAGGTCGATCTTGTTCTTGCTGATGAAGTAGTCGGGATAGCTGCGGCGCAGTTCGATACAGGTGCCGCCGCGCTTGGCGAGCAGCGTGAGGAACAGCGCGATCCCCACCAAGGCATCGCGCCCATAATGCAGTTCGCTGAGGATGATGCCGCCGTTGCCTTCACCTCCGATCGCTGCGCCCACCTCCTTCATGCGCTGCACCACGTTCACTTCGCCGACTGCGCTGGCGTGTCGCTTGCGGCCGTGTCGCTCGGCCACATCGTCCAAGGCGCGGGTGCTGCTCAGGTTGCTGACCGTATCACCGGGGCGATGGGCCAACACATGGTCTGCGCAGGCCACCAGCGTGTATTCTTCGCCGAACAAGCTGCCATCCTCGCAGACCAGCGCAAGCCGGTCCACGTCCGGATCGACAGCGATGCCCAGATGGGCCTTGTGCCGCACCACGGCATTGCACAGGTCCTGCAGGTGTTCAGGAAGCGGCTCGGGGTTGTGGGGGAACTGCCCGTTGGGGCTGCAATGGATCTCGGTGACGCTCTGTACGCCGAGTGCCGTGAGCAAGGCGGGAACGGCCTCACCACCGATGGAGTTGACCGCATCGACCACCACACGGAAATTGGCCTTGCGGATGGCCTCGGCATCCACCAGATCAAGGGCGAGGATGGCATCGATATGGCGACGGGTCCAGCCGCTGCGTTGCGTGATGGACCCCAGGTGGTCGACCTCTACATACGTCACCGCATCCGCTGCGGCCATCTGGAGCAGGGCTTCGCCATCGGCGGCACTGATGAACTCGCCTTTGGCATTCAAGAGCTTCAAGGCGTTCCATTGCTTGGGGTTGTGGCTGGCGGTGAGAATGATGCCGCCATCGGCCTGCTCGCCGGGCACCGCCAGCTCCACCGTGGGGGTGGTGGCCATTCCCAGGTCGATGACATCAATGCCCAGGCCCACCAAGGTGCCGCGCACCAGTTCGCTGACCATGGGACCGCTGATGCGTGCGTCGCGTCCCAGCACCACACGCGGCCGTTCCCGTTCGCTGCTGCGCCGCACCAGCATGCCGAAGGCGCTGGTGTAACGCACGACATCCAATGGAGTGAGGGCTTCGCCAGGTGCACCGCCGATGGTGCCGCGGATGCCGGAGATACTGCGGATCAGGGTCATGGGGAAGGTCCGGAGCAGGTTGTGCGTCGCGCTACTGACCGGAAAGGCAAAGCTATCGGGCCCTTCTGT
>JALOLX010000033.1 GCA_025455765.1 Flavobacteriales bacterium
CCGCTCGGGGCAGGTCGCCTACAGGGTGGCGCCAGTGCAGTGCCGTAGGTGTGAACATGGCCTCCTCAGCCGAACGGTGGATCTTGATGGGTAGTGCGCCTGATGCGGGTTCCCCTTGGTTGAACAAGGCACCCCATTCATAGCTGAGGGGCCGCCCTGTATCCCGCAGGTCGATCAGGTCCGCAGGCGTAACGCGACCGCGCGCTGGATGAGGCACGGCTTCCGTTGCTGTAGCATCGCCGAAACGCAAGGGGGCCGCAGGACGCAACCAACTGCCGAGCAGTATCGCCGCCACGCCGATCACGAGCAGGCCCCCAATGAATGCGTAACGGTCGCGCGCCATGGCCACCTTACTACGCCCTGCCTGTACCTGCCCAACGGACCACCAGCACCAGGGGTAGTGCCATCAGGGCTGTGACCAACGAAGCGCCACTTCCACAGCCCATGCCCACCACCAAGGCCGCAAACAGCAAGCCGGAAGGCAAATGTTCTGCCACACGCGGCCGAACGAGCAGCACCAGGGCCAGGAACACCACGGCCACCGGCAACTGTCCTCGCACGAGGATGGTCCCGGCCGCAGCAAGCACAGCCCACAGGACCAGGCTGCGTTGGTGGCTCCGGCCTTCGCTCCCCTGCAGCCAGGCCAGTACCAGGGTGATCAGGGCCGCCATCACCAAGGCGAACAGCACGCGTGGCAGGTCCACTGCGGAGAAATGACCCATGTGGTCAACGACGAAGCCGGCGATATCCATGGAGGCTGGTTTGTGGCCAAAGCTAGACGCTCTCCTATGAACTCGTTCCTTGGTGCCACGCCTGGCCGACCACCGCAGCACGATGAGGATGTGCTTCCGGAACCCGCCAGCCTGAGAAGCTGTGCGACGCAGCGGTCACCTTGAGTATCTTTACGCACCATGCGGAGCACCCTTGCATTTCTCCTTGCGTTGATCACGCTGCATGCTACGGCACAGAACGTGCGCCTGCTCCAGGGAACGCTGGAGGTGGCACCTGGTACAGAGCTGACCCTGGTAGGCCCGCTCGCTTGGGAGATCGCTTCAGGTGCCTTGCTCATCAATGACGGCGTGATCGACCTGGGCACGGCAGGCAGCCTTGTTGAAGCGTCCGGCAGCCCTGTCGTTGGCAGTGGTACCGAACAAGCAGTGCTCCTTCCGGGCACTGAACTGAACGGGCTGTCCATTGCTGGGTTGGGCCTTGGCGTTCAAGGGGAGTCCATCACTGACACGGTGATCATCGAGCGCGGGCATGGTCCACGTACCGGGCCAGCTGGCGAAGCGAGCATTGCACGTTGGTTCCAGGTGGACGGTACAGGCTGGCCAGCTGAGGGTGCTGTTCTGCTCACCTACGACGCTACCGAACTGAACGGGCTGGACCCCGCCCTGCTGAAAGTGCACCGCGCACTATCGAACACAGGGCCCTGGGCTATGCCGGGAGCCACCGAGTTCGTGAACAGCACGACCCTGCGTGCGCAGACCAATGCTACAACAGGGTTTTACACGGCCTTCGATCTTGATCTTTCGGTGAGTTCGCCAGCCCTGCCCGCCACCGACCAACTGTTCATTCGACCCACGTTGGTGGAGGACCACCTTTGGGTCAGCTCCGATGATCCTGATGTAAGCTGGATCGAACTGCTCGATGTGCACGGCCGTTCCCTGGGTCGCCAAGCCATTACCCCTCTAGGGACCACGCGGATCGATGTGGCCACGCTTGCTGCGGGTATCTACTGGGTGAAGGCCGGTGGTTCCTCACAAACCCGGAAGTTCGTCAAGCCATGAGGTCTACGATCATCGCCGCACTCTGCATGCCTGTGATGCTTTCCGCGCAGTGGGAACTTCCGGTACCACTTGAACTGACCGGAAGCGCGCCAGCAGACCGGCAGGTGCTCGGGCTGGCAGACCCTGTCGCTGCGGACGCGGCCATCAGTGCTGAAGCGGTGCGCTCCGGAGCTGCGACCCGGGTAGCCGTGACGGGTTCCTTTGCGCTCTCCGGCCAGCTGACCCCACCCGCAACGGCTTATACCGTGGGCATGGTCATCACGATCATCCCCGACCAACGCAACGACAGCGCGGCCACCTTGGTACTGAACGATCTACCGGCCGTGCCGCTGGTGCGCCCTGATGGCATGCCACTTCTGGCTGGCGACCTGTTCCCTGCGGTGCCGGCGCGGTTCATTTACGACGGTGCTGGATTCAGGATGCTCGGTACGGCGTACCGGCCCTGCCCCACCGGGTTCCATCCTGCCACACCGCTGTATTGCATCGCTGACTCGTCCCGGGAAGCGGTCACCTTTTTCGATGCCATCACCACCTGCGCTGCGCAGAACGCGCGGCTTTGCACCTACAGCGAATGGGTGCATGCCTGCGAGCGCGACCCGCTGTTCCTGGGCACTGTGTTGGATTTTGAATGGGTGGACGACGCGGCCAACACCACCAATGGCGCCAAACGGGTGGGGAACGGCACCGATGGCGTGGTCGGCACTCCGCCTGGCATCAATTGCAGACATGGTGGCTGGACGGTCCCGACCAATACCGCCCGCTATCGGTGCTGCCGTAACCGGTGAACCACGTCCGCGGATGGTGCGACCCGCCCTTCTTTCCTGTTTGTCCCTGCTTCTGGCGACCGCTGGCCCTGGACAGGTGCGTGTTGACCGGCCAGTGCAACTGTCCGGTACTGCATCGGATGCGCAGGTGTTCGGTATCGTCCCTTCTGTAGATGGTGAGGATCCGCTGAACACGCAAGGAGAACAAGCGGGTACGTTCCGAACGGCCACAGTGACTTACACGGATGTATGGACCGTGTCACTGTCAGCCCTGTCTCAGGCCGAAGCAGGGACCGTCATTCACCTGGTGGCTCCTGCTGAATGGAACGACGCGGTATTCCTCGCTGTGAACGGAGCACCACCGCTGCCGTTGTTGATGCCATCTGATGGCCTCCTTATACCAGCCACGCCGGAACCAGGTGAGCCGTTGACCGTTGTACATGCCGGTGATCACTACCAGCAGCTGGATGGTGCGGTACATCGCGTGCGCCCCTGCCCCGATGGCATGTCAGCGGTGAACGAGCAATATTGCATTGAACAGCTTGAACGGCCTGTTGCCTCATTCCTTGATGCTGTGACCGCCTGTGCCGCACTGGGCAGGCGACTGTGCTCGTGGGCGGAGCACTATGCCGCCTGCGCCCGACGCGTAGAGCTGGGCCTGGAGAACATGAACAACGATTGGGAGTGGACCAACAACACGTCCAACGAGGACAATTCCGTTCGGATGGTGGCTTTTGGTAGTTGCACGAACGCGGGCAACCGGCTGTTGACCGCAGCACCAGCCACCTTCCACTGTTGCTTCACCCGTTAGCGGCCACGGCTCGGAACAGTTGAATGAACTGTTCTGTTACGGCTGGCCAGGTGAACCGCTCCTCCACCTTCCTTCGTCCTGCCTGGCCCATCGTGTGACGTTCGTACGGCGTCCGGTACTCCAAGCTGAGCACGGCCCGGTACAGCTCGTCCACATCACCCGGCGGTAGCAGGAACCCGTTGGTGGCGTCCACCAGCTCCGCCGTAGCCCCCACATCGCTTACGATGATCGGCCGCGAACGCGCCATGGCCTCGAGCACCACGGTCGGCATGCCCTCGAACCGCGTGGGAAGGACCAAACCATCACCGACCAACTGGAACTGAACATCGCCTGTGCGGCCTTCCTGCTCCAGACGATGGGCAACGGCCATCAGCACATCGATCCCTTTGTTGAACGCAAAGCGGCCCACGAACAGGAGACGCAGCGGGCGATGGTCCTGCTCGTCCATGAGGCCAGCTTCGACAACGTCCACAGCATTGGGCAGTACGACAACCTGTGTCGTAGTGCCACGAACGAGCGCCTGAAGAATGGTGGTGAGCTTTCCGCCCAAGGAGATCACGCCCTTCGAGCGGCGCACCAGGTAACGGAGCACAAGTCGGAACGGCAGTCCCATCAAGCGCTCCCTACGGCCCAGCATTTGGAACATCTCCAGCCCGTGCGGATGGATGATCAAGCGGTCGCGAAAGGCCTCGATGTCCTGCCATACCGTGAAGCCTTGGGCGAGGATGATGTCCGGCTGTAAGCGGTGCAATTCCGCAGCGACCCGGCCACTGTAGCGCCACAGCTCACGCAGGTAGAGCTTGGTGGTATCGATATCGGCGACCGGCACCTCGTTGATGCCCAATGCGGGATCGAAGATGGGCGCCTGGTGCGGATGGATCACCGTGAGGCTTACGCGTCCGGTGCGTGCAAGGTGCTCGGCCAGCAAGCGGGAATGGCGCTGCATGCCTCCCATGGCCTGTGGGAACACGCCATCGGTGCAGAGCACCACATGCAAGCGATCAGAACGCGACATCCTCTGTCAGCAAGGTAGCGACACCTTCATCGATGCTCCACCTCGGTTCCCAGCCGGTGATCCGTTTGAGCTTGCTTACATCCGCCAGCAAATGCATCCGTTCCACCTTACGCACCCGGGCGGCATCCACTTCAATGTGCAGCGGCTCTCCGAGCTGCCGGGCGAACGCCTCCACGATCTCGCGTACACTGTATTCGATGCCGCGGCCGATGTTGAAGGTCTCCACTCCCTGCAGCCCGCAACTCAGGAGGGCGGACATGGCGCGGCTCATGTCCTCCGTGTGGATGAAGTCACGCTTGGGATCGAGGTTGCCCAGGCGCAAGGTGCGTGCTCCTGCACGGACCTGCTTCTGGATCTCGGGGATCAGGTGGGGGTTGGTCTCGTTGGGGCCGAACGCGTTGAAGAAGCGGCCAATGACCACGGGTGTGCCGGTGCGGTGATGGAATTCGCTCGCCAGCTTTTCGGTAGCCAGTTTGGTGATGCCATAGATGTCGAGCGGGCCGAGCGGATGATCTTCCGCGATCGCGCCATCGGCAATGGGATAGACCGCTGCCGTACTGGCAACGAACACCTGTCCCACCGTCCCAGCCGAAGCACAGGCATCGAGCACATTGATGGTTCCGGTGATGTTGATGTCAGCGGCCGCCACCGGATGCTCGTTGCAATAGGGAATGAAGTGAATGGCCGCCAGGTGAAGCACCTGCTCCGGGCGTACCGCACGGAACACCTCCATCACGCCATGACGATCACGGATGTCCACGCGGTGGAAGTGGTCATCGTCCACCGGCGCCAGTTCACGTCGGCCGAAGCTGAGGTCGTCGAGCACGAAGACGTCACTCCCTAGTGCCGATAGTTCGCGGCAAAGCGCCGAACCGATGAATCCGGCACCGCCGGTGATCAGGATCTTCTTCCCCATGCTGTTCAGGGGTCCACGTCGGGACCACGCTGCGAAAGTAGGACCCCTGACGGGAGCCGGGATCTAACATATGCTTCCGGTTATCTTTACAGCGCATGTGCTCGTTGCGAACGCCAGCCTTCGACCTTCGTCAGTGGCGGATGACCGAACAGCGTATCCTTGCCGCGCCGCTCCTGCCATGAAGGTCTCCGTGATCATCCCTTGCTACAACGTGGCGCGCTACCTGCAGCGCTGCCTTGAGCATGTCTTCGCGCAGACCTACAGGGACATCGAGGTGATCGCGGTGAACGATGGCAGCGCTGACGACAGCCTGGCAGTGTTGCGTGCCATGGAGCCCCAAAGTCCATTCCCGTTCCGTATCATCGACCAGCCCAACCAAGGCGCTCCCGCAGCACGTAATGCGGGGTTGGCGCTGGCCTGCGGCACTTATGTGCAGTTCCTCGATGCGGATGACGTCCTGCTTCCGGGCAAGATCGCCTCGCAAGTGAAGCTGGCCAGGGACCAGGGTATGCCCGACCTCATCATCGGCAGCTCCCGCACGCTTGCGCCGGACGGCACGCTGCTGTATGAGACCGTGCAGCGCAACGACCAGCATGATCCGTGGCTGGACCTGATGGCCAATCACCTCAATGTGACGTCCACCCTGCTATGGGCACGCGAAGCGGTGGTGGCTGTTGGCGGTTGGGATGTGCGTCTTCGAAGCAGCCAGGAGTATGACCTCATGTTCCGGATGCATCAGCGGCGTGTGAGCGTGGCCTACGATCCGGCGATCCTGACCGAGATCCACAAGCGAAGCGGAAGCATCACCCTCACCAACCAGGGTGCCAACTGGGTGAGGTTCGTGGAACTCCGCGCACGCATCCTCGAACATGTTCGAACCACGCTGCCCGGCCGCGACCTGAGGCCGTTCCATCAGGTGCTGTTCGACAGCATCCGTGTGCTCTATCCGTTGGACCGAAAGGCCGCGCTCGAATTCCATCGCACCCTGCTACCCAAGGCGTTCAAGCCAGCCCCATCGCCAACGACCACACGGAGCTACGTTGCCTTGCACAACATCGTTGGATTCGATCTTGCGAACCGCGTTCGCAGCCTGCTCCGTTAGGGCCTTTCGCACAGCACGCACAGGATCCGCGCATAGGACGTGCGATACACATCCTTGGTGAAATGCTGCGCTGCGTATGCCCGCACCCGTTCCCGCTCCGCGATCGATGTAGGGCCAGCCAGGTTGAGCGGCTCGCCCTCCGCCACCACGACACCCAGGCCATGGGTGCGCACGGCGTTCGTGAAGTCGCCAATGGCGTTGCTGATCATCACCGGCAAGCCCGCAGCGAGGTACTCAGCGAACTTCGTGGGCGAAGAGACCCGGTTGGTGATGGTGTCTTCGCGAAGCAGGATCCCCAGGTCCTGTTCGGCAAGGATATCCGCGACCTTCGCTGCGTCCACCCAGGTCTGCTCCACCCTTCCCGGGTAACGCAGACCCAGCGCATCCACCTGTGGATCAGGCGGGCTAAGGAAGAGGACGTGGACCCGTGCATCATCGGTGAGCAAAGGCACCAGTAGTGCTTCCAACAATTGGAAGCTCTGCCAACCCGCTGCCGAGCCGGAATAGACCAAGCGGATCCGCGCATCGGAACGCGCTTTAATGGGGACGTTCGATCCATCCCTGGCGGCGAGGGTGCATGGGATGACCACATGGTCCTGGCCGTGATATCGATACCGTTCGCCCCAATGCGCCACCAGCGCCTGGCTTACTGCGAGCCGTATATCGGAGCGCTGTACTGCTTCCTGCTCCAAGGGCCTGAACTGCCCGATGAGCGCATCGTCATCAATGATCCGGTACTCCTCCCACTCTGCCGCGTATGCACCCCGTCCATCGAAGCACACACGCCTCACCAGTCCACGGTCGCGCGCCCGCAAAGCCATCCAGGTGGCCATGACACCACGGGCCATGATACCGCTTGGTCGATACACTGCACAGAGCAGCAGCAACCAGGCCAGGTTCCACCGCCAGTTGCGCATACGCGGTACCATCGGTAGCACGATGGCATCGGGTGCATGCTCCTTGATCCGTCTGCGTGAAGTGCGCCAACCCTGCACACTCACCAGCGCCACCAGACGCACGCGACCATGCCCGAGGCCATTGAGGTAGGCGACCACATCCGTCACCTGGCTCCAATACACCCCGCTGGGCTGGTCGTTGTAGGTGAGGTAGAAGATCACAGCACCCGTTCCAGGATATCCACGATGCGCTCGGTGGCATGGCCGTCCCACAGCGGCGGCACCTCGCCTTGCTTGAACGTTCCGCTCTCGATCCCAGTTCATTGCTTCCCATGGTCACGGTGATGGGTCGCTCCGTGTTGGGCCGCAACGTAAGGCAGGGCACACGGCGGAAGGTGCTCTCTTCCTGGATACCGCCGCTATCGGTGAGGATGAAGCCACAGGTGGCCACGAGCTTTTGGAAGGCGAAATAGTCCAGGGGCTCGGTGCGTATAAGGCCGCCGATGCGGTCCGCCTTGTCCTTCAGCCCGAAAGCTTCGATGTTCTTGACCGTGCGCGGATGGATGGGGAACACCACCTTTCGGCCGGCCGCACAGAGGTCTTCGATCAGGTCCAGCAACGCGGCAAGGCGATCGGGCATATCCACTGTGGCAGGTCGATGGATGGTCATGAGCACATGGCCACCTGTGCCCAGACCGAGCTGGTCCAGCACGGGTGAAGCCTGCACCTGGTCTTCGAAGGCCACAAGGGTATCGATCATGGTGTTGCCCACCATGTGCAGCCTATCCTCGGAATGACCATCCTTGCGCAGGTGATCAAGACCACTCTGTTCGGTGATGAAGAAGTGGTCGGTGAGCGCATCCGTAAGCACCCGATTGTGCTCCTCGGGCATGCTGCGATCGAAGCTGCGCAGACCGCTCTCCAGATGACCGATGCGCACCCCCATCTTGTTGGCCGTGATGGCTGCGGCGAGCGTGCTGTTCACATCGCCCACCACCATCACCAGGTCGGGCCGCTCTTCGGTGATCACCGCCTCGAGGCCGATCATGACGTGGGCCATCTGCGTATTCGGACTGCCCGCCCCGATGTTCAGGAAACGATCGGGGACCAGGCCGAACTGCTCGAAGAACACGTCGGCCATGTTGGCACTGAAGTGCTGGCCGGTGTGTACGATGCGCACATCAATGGTGCCCCGCTGTGCTGCGACCTGCTTGAACCGGGTGACCTTGATGAAATTGGGGCGCGTGCCCACCACGATAAGTACACGCTTCATCCCAACGTCTTGTTATGGCTCCGCGTGGCGATGATGAACTCGGTACTGGGTGTGTCACTGACCTTCCGGGCCGGTGCGCCTGCAATGGTGCAGAACCCGTCGGGGAACGAAGTGTTCACCACGGAATTGGCACCAATGGCCGTGTTGGGACCGACCTGGATATCGCCAAAGAGCTTGGCTCCCGGACCGATGTAACAGTTGTCGCCAAGGGTGGGAACGAGATCGTCCGGACCGGGACGTGTGCCGATCACCACATCCACGTGAATGCGGCAATTGGCGCCGATCCGGGCATCGGGGTGCACCACGATGGTACCGCGGTGCGCAATGCTGAGGCCCGGGCCGAACACGTTGGGAGGGATGTCGAACCCACAGCGAATGCTCTGCGCATGGAAGCGGATCGACCAGAACTTGTAGACCAACTTGCCCCACAGACCGGCATGCTTGCGACAGTTCATGTAGTACTCCACTCTGCGGAGCAGTCGCTGGAACTTCCAGACCTCATCGAAGTAGAGGTTGGACGAGTACTCCCGTCGCAGCGCGATACGATCGGCCTCGAGGTAGTCCTGCAGGTCCTTGCTGGAGCGGATCATGGCTTCGCTATGGCGCAGTGGCCTTGGCAATGGCCTGCAAGATAGGACCTTCGGCTCGGATGGGCGCTTCATTGCTGCATCAGCAGTGCTCCGATGCGGCGGTAATTGTCCGGTGCGAAGAAGTGTTGCTGCCAGAACTTGCGCACGTCGGCGCGACGCTCAGGGTCGGCGGAACGTGAGGCGGCATCCAGCACCCCTTCCGCGATCCGTTCCTCATCGGCATCGGCAGCCAGGAGCACACCGCTCTCTGCAGTAACAACGGCCCGTACACCACCCACATCGTTGGCCAGCAAGGGGATACCGAAACTGGCAGCCTCCATCAACGAGACAGGAACGCCTTCGTCCTCACTGATCAAGGCGAACACATCCACAGGGCGCGTGCGGTAATGATGAAGCACTGCCGCGTTGGCGACCGACCCGGGCAGCTCCACCGTGATGTGGGGTGGCAGTCCCTTGACCAGCGCATGCAACGCAGACAGGTCCGGACCATCCCCGAAGTGCACCCAGTGCACTGGCCGCTGGATGCGTGCAAGGGCCCGCGCCAGCTTGTCGATGCGCTTGGGGTGGCGCAGGTATGCGCAGCTCACCACGCGCAAGGTCCCGGACGGCTCCCAGGGACCGGCGCCGTGGTCCTGTGTACCCAGGTGCGTGATCCGGACCTTGTTGGCCATGGCCGGGAAGCGCTGCGCAAGGTGCGCCGCGCCCGGATCGGAGATGCACAGCACCTGGTCCACGGCCGCCATCTGCGCCGACCGATAGGGAATGGTGCCGTTCCTTCGACGGTGCTCATACAGATCCCAGCCGTGCGCCATGGTACTGAACCGCAAGGCCGGGTGCTTCCGGCGGAGCAGTGCCAGCACGTTCACCCAGTCCTCCATCCACGTGGAAAGCAGGACCACCCGATCAGGGTCATATGCTGGCATCGACCGCTGCTCCACCACCTGTGCTTTGTGAATGAGCTGGCGAGCATGGCTGATGGCTTCCGGTAGCTCTCCCAAAGGAATGGACCTGCGTGGATCGCGGTTGCTCAGCAAGTGCCAGAACGCCCCCACGTTGGCGGCGGTCTCCAGCACCGAAGCCGTGGAGAACGCATCGGACCACAGGCGTTCCTCCTGTATGCCACTGGGCAGCTGAACCCGGCCTTCACCAGCGAACATGGGGAAGATGCGTACCTCGGAGAACACCTCGCGCCAGACCGGTAACGCACTCTCCAGAAATGCCTCTCCTTTCCCTTCGGGGAACTGACGGGTGAACAGCCAAAGCGCCTTGGGGCTCATCTGTGCGCGGGATCAGGTCCGGACATCCACCTCCGGAGCGCGTAATAGATGCGCCCCAGGGTCAATCGCCCGCCCGCGGCAAGATAGGCCCTGCACGTTGCCAGTGTGTGAAATGGCAGATGATGGAAGAGTTCATCCCATGCCCGATCGCATCGTCGCTCCACCGCTGCGGCCTCCAACACCGGGACCTTCTTGCTCCATTCCACCAGGGCCTCAAGCCATTTCTTGAACGCCATGACCTGCGCTGCGGTGACCTCTCCCGCGAACCGCTTGGAGGCCAGCGCATGGATGGGAGCCGTTAATGGCGAGAGCGGTTCGTGGCCAAGGGTTGCAAGCACGGCTTCATCCAAGGCCGTGGTGGCTTTCGATCGGTCAACGGTGTTCACGGTGTTCTGCGGTCCCTCCCGGTAATGCACCAGCACCACCTCGCTATTGCCGAGCTTCAGTCCACGCAGCGCGGCATCCAACTGATACAAGCGATCCTCCCCGTAACGCGGCCATTCGGGTCGATAGCGCAGGCCGCTCCGCTCCAACGCCGCACGTCGCACGCACAGGGTGGGCTGGAACAGCCCAACACCGAACAGCAGTTGTGCCACACAGTCCGCGTGGTGTTGAGGACTACGACGTAGGATGTCGGAGCGACCGATGAGGTCCATGGCCCCACCCGCCATATCCACTGCGGGATGCCGTTCCATCCAGGCGATCTGCTGTGCGATGCGGTGCGCGTGCATCACATCATCGGCATCCATGCGCAGCACATAGGTACCACATGCCTCATCAATGCCAGCTTGTGCGGCCATCCCTGGCCCCCGGTTAACGTGAAGCCTGATCAGCCGTAGGCGGGGATCGGACATCGGCGCGATCAGCTCCGGCCCTCCATCGGTGCTCGCATCATCCACCACGAGCACTTCCATGTCCCGTTCCGGCTGGGCAAGCACACTTTCGATGCAGGCTGCGAGATACGGCGCCTTGTTGAAGAGCGGGATGACCACTGAGACCTTCATGGGCGTAGAGATCTCCATTTGCGGCGGATGCGATGGGCCCACCAACCGGGTACCACCAGCTCGTTGCGTACCGCATCCCATTCGGCCGCATGACCTTCCACATCCACACGGCCCTGTTCCACCAATTCACCCAACGCCTTCATGCGCTTGAGGTCGCTGGCGCTGTGCAGATGACGGAACCACTTGAACAGGAAGGTCACGGCCATCTGTTCCACCAAGGGCCGCTGGCCGGCATGAAGGCCCCAACCCCGGGCCGCATCCGTGCGCCATGCATCGATGGCGAGCACGGCAGCCAGCTCAACTGCGCCCACCTCGGTGCAGGCCTGCTGCAGCAACCAGGCGGTCTCACGCACGAAGGCCGCCGTGCCTGCGTGCGTCTTGCTTGCACCATGGATGCGGAAGATGGACAAGGGTTCGTCCACACAAGCGATGCCCTGGGGGCCTTCCTTGAAGAGGAGCTGCCACCAAAGCTCGAGGTCCATGACATGGTGAAGGCGTTCATCGACCCCGCCAACGGAACGTACGCGGTCGGTGAGCATGAAGGTGGAGGATTGGTTCACACGCGGCCTGACAGCCCAGTCCGTGTGGTCATCAGGTCGATCGGCAGGCAGCAACACGTTGCTCCCATCCAGCTCCAAGCGCCATCGGGCTCCGGTCACCGTGTGGAGGTGTGGCTGTTCAGCGAACACGGCTGCGACGCGGTGCAGCGCCCCCGGCACCAGTTCATCATCGCTGTTCAGCCAGGCGAAGACCTCCCCTGTGGCCTGCGCAAGTCCTTTGTTGATCGCAGCGCTCTGACCGGCATCCTTGCCCGAGCTCCACGCTGTAAGGCGATGTGACCAGCGCTGAAGTACTTCCACAGAACCATCCGTACTTCCACCATCCACCACGATGTGCTCAAGCGCAGGATAGTCTTGTGCATGCACCGAACGCAAGCACTGTTCCAGATATGCTGCCTGTTGATAGCTCGGCGTGACGATGGTGATGCGCGGCAGTTCCATGGCCCCGTTCATCGGTTCATCGTACTGCGCGATCGGATGAAGGCCGCCGCCAGATAACGGAACCGCGCGAAGGACCGCGGCCCCCGGGTCTTCAACAAGGCCCAGGCTCCTTTCGCATCATGGTCCGCGATGGTGAAGAAGGCCTTATCCATCCGACGTGCAAGTTCGGCATTGAACAGCTCAAGAGGTATCCATCCTGCATTGGCCGCCCGCTCCCGCAGCGTACGCTCCCACCGGACCAAGCGCTCAACCACTTGAGCTGTGGGCCTGACCCTGGTCAACTGGTGCAGGAGCAGGTGTACATCCAGTTCCTCCTCGTTGATCGGAACGTTCAGCATGCGGAAGGCCTCCCGGCACAGCGCAGCGCGATCGCTGACCGGATCCCGCCCATGCCGTTGGTTCTGCTCACCGATGCGGTAGTCCACCAGGACATCGGGCAGGTTGCCATACCGGCCATGGCGCGCCCACTGCATGGTGAACAGGTAATCCTCGCCCGGCAGGGTCCATTGGTCGATGCTCCGCAGACCCTGCTGCACCATGATCGAACGTCGCATGATGCAGGTGCCATAGAGCACCGGATCGGTGAACAGCAGGTGTGCCCGACAGGTGGCATCATCGGAAGGCCATGTGTGGGTGCCGTTGCGCGCTCCGAAATACCGGACGCCTGTCCCGCTGATCACCACCTCTGGATGGGCTTCCATATAGGCCACCTGCCTGGCCAATCGCTCGGGATGCTGGCGATCGTCCGCATCGAGCACAGCGATGTAAGTACCAAGGGCTTCGGCGTACCCCCGGTTCGCCGACGCTGCCCGGCCACTGTTCGCCGCGTTGCGCACGAGGCGTATCCGGGGATCATTGAGCGCTGCAAGCAGTTCAGGGCCATTGTCGGTGCTGGCGTCATCCACCACCAATAGCTCCAGGTCTTTGAACGTTCCGTCCAGCACGCTGCGCGCGGCCTCCACCACGAAAGGCCCTTTGTTGTACAGCGTCATGAGGACGGTCACCTTCATCGTGGCTCCTGCTCGTTCGTGCAGGCACAAAGATGGGTCGGTCGGTCCGCTCAACCAGCGCCCTTGTTCAAGGTGCTACCTGTCCTCCTTATCTTCGTACGCCCTATCGCTTCGCCCCCATGTGCCGTTGGCCATCCGCTCCTTTCCGATCGTTGGGATTGATCCTGTGGGCTGCAGCAGGGCAGTTGGCGGCCGTAGGTCAGGTCAGCCTTACAGGGCCCATCCAATTCACCGGACCCGACAGTACACGTACCATTGTTGGCCTCGCTTGGCCGGCTCGGGCTGATGCTGCGGTGACCGTGGAAGCGGCCTTGGTGAGCGGCGGTTTCACATGGACAAGTGCCCAACTCTCTGTCGACACCATCGAACTCAGTCCTGATCCTGCGGTGCTCACCGTTCGTGACGGGCTTCTGCTCCGCTTCGCAGCACCTTCCGAGCGCGATGGGCGTCTCTTCGTGCGCCCAGGACCTGGCCATGCAGCCCTGCCCTTGCTCAGACCCGATGGATTGCGGCCGGTGCGGGGCCAGTTGACCGCTGGGCGCATCATCGAAGTGATGAAGGCGGACGGTCGCTTTGTGCTACTGAACGCGCCCGAGCGCGGGTGCCCTGCGGGAAGTTTGGCAGCGCACGAACGGCTGTGCATGGATGTTACTCCGGTGCCCAGCACCCTGTTCCATGATGCGGTGCGCATCTGCGGCGAACGCGGGGGCAAGCTGTGTGCATGGGATGAATACATCGCCGCATGCACCCTGTT
Organism: Flavobacteriales bacterium; assembly: GCA_025455765.1. Taxonomy (GTDB): domain Bacteria; phylum Bacteroidota; class Bacteroidia; order Flavobacteriales_F; family PHOS-HE28; genus PHOS-HE28. The sequence goes on from JALOLX010000033.1 coordinate 14,204, forward strand.
GCAAAGCCAGCTGAACGGATTGTTCGTGGACTGGGAGTGGATCGACGAATCATCCAACCACACCCATGGCGCCGACCAGGCAGGCCGATTCACGTGCGCCAGCCAGCGCAATCAAGGGGTGCTCGATGAACGCTTGGGCGGCGTACGCTGCTGCTACCGACCACACTGATGCGGAGCGTCTGCCTGATAGCCGCCCTTGTTGGTCCGTGGTACCTGGCCCATGCCCAGCTCAACGTGTCCAAACCTGTGGTGTTGAATACGCCCGCGACCGCGCAAGTGACCGGGCTGAACGATCCTGCTCAGCCCAGCGACCCGCTCACAACTGGCGCACAAGGCACGGAAGCGTACCGGACCGCAAGCCCTACCGATGGACAGGTATGGGCGGTGCAGCTTCCCTTGCTGACCGTGGCACCAACGCCGGGCCTTGAGCTGCGCGTGCAGGTTCCGGGGCCCATCACGGCCCCTGTACTGCTATCGGTGAACGGAGGTCCAGCGGTACCGGTGCAACGCGCACCTGGTGTGCCCCTCGATGGCAATGTGACCATGAGCGAATCGGTCCTTGATCTGGTGTACGATGGCACCAGCTACCAGCTGATCAACGGCGACCTGCATGGCACCCGCCCCTGCCCCGCGGGTATGGTGACCGTGAACGGGCAGTATTGCATCGAACCGACCAACCGCAGTTCGGCTACGCTGGAGGGTGCCAGCAACATCTGCGCAGCCCTCACACGCAGGCTGTGCACCTGGGCCGAGTTCCATGTGGCCTGCGCCCGGCGCATCGAACTGGGGGTGACCACCACCAGTAACGATTGGGAGTGGACGAGCAATACCGCCAATGAGGACCTGAACGCCCGCGTTGTAAGGCTGGCAGGATGTGGCGATGCGGGCACGCGCAATAGCCAGACCGTTCCCGCACCCTACAGGTGCTGCTACACCCGTTGACCAGACCGGCCGGACCTGAAGGTCCATATGTGCTTGGTGGTCCATCTCTGGCAAGTGAGGTCGGTCCATCGACGTCCCATGCGGGATCGGTGCCGGATGATCACAACGGAACAGGAACACTTCACTATCGCCCCACGGCGTGCCTGATCAGATGTCCGACCCATCGGCGGATCTTAGGTAGCGTTGGGTCCAGTAGTACGTGCATTAACGCAGCTTTGGTCGATCTCGCTAACAGGATCGAGTACAACTCGGCCCAACGCCGATCCACCTGATCATTGAACGCCTCAGAGCATCGCCAATTCTTCAGCGCTATCTGGTGCTTCAGCTTCATACACCACCGATATGCTGTCCTTACGGAGCCGGCCTTGATGGCTGGGGGGAGGACCTTGTTCAACGCCAAATGAGCGTCAAGGTCTTGTTCAGTAAAAGAGATCTCGAAAAGCTCAAGTACCGCCTTGAACAGGATGCGATCATCCGCCACTGGGTCACGCCCGTGACGCATGTTCTGCTCACCCAAACGATACTCCGTCAGTACATTCTGGATATTGGCATAGGCGCCATACTTGCCTAGCTCGAGTACGAACAAGTAATCCATTCCTGGGGTCCGCCAATCACTTCTACAACGGACCGCGTGCAATTCGACCGCCGACTTCCTGAACATAGCGGTACCATACGACACAGGTACCCCGAACAACATGATGGACCGGGCACCGATATCGTCAAACGGCGTGCGATGCAGGTTATCTGCATGTCCGAAGCCCCTTATCCAACTCCCGCATACCACAACATCCGGATGCGCATCCATGAACTGTACTTGTTGGAACAGCCGATCCTTGTGCATCAGGTCATCAGCATCCAACACGGCGATCAATTCACCTCGTGCGGCCTCCAAACCCCGATTCGCCGTTGCAGCCCGTCCTTGGTTCCGCTCCGACCTCAGGATACGGATGCGCTCATCCGCCGATCCCTCGACCAAAGCAAGGCCTCCATCAGTGCTCGCATCATCCACGACCAATAACTCAAAGTCCGCATACGTATTGGCCAACACACTTTCGATCGCCTCCACTACATAAGCACCCTTGTTGTACAAGGTCATCAGAACCGTTACACGCGGAGCATTGCGGCTGTCCATGAGAGCGCTGGCAAGTTACTGATCGCTCGCCGAGCGGGCGTACCTTCGACGCCATGGAACGGTCTGCGCCCACTACTGCCACCTTCGGGGTTTCCGTGGTGGTACCTGTGTTCGAGGCCGAGGCCTACCTGGACGAAGCGGTGCGATCCATACTGGACCAGCCGGAGGTGGTGGAATTGCTGCTGGTTGAGGACGGTGGCAGGGACACCAGCCTGCGCATCTGTGAAGCCTGGGCCCAACGCGATGACCGGGTGCGTGTACTGCAGCATCCGGAAGGCATCAATCGCGGTGTATCGGCCACCCGCAACCTTGGCATTCGCAGCGCCACCGCACCGTTCGTGGCGTTCCTCGATGCCGATGACGTGTGCCTGCCCCACCGGTTCAGAACGGATGTGGCGGTCTTCGCGCGTGAACCGGACGCTGAAGGCTGTTACCATGCCATCGGTGCGACCTTTCAGGATGCCACCGGCCGATCGCTCTACGAACAACGCTTCGATGACGGCCTCACCACCATGCGTATGCCGTTCCCGCCTGACCGCTTGTTCCATGCCCTGAGCGGCGGCGTGCTGGACGCGGGCCACTTCTCCCTTGATGGCCTGACCATCCGCAGGGACGCCCTGTTGCGCATGCCGAACCTGCTTCGCGAGGACATGGCGATGCACGAGGATACCGAGTTCATCGTGCGCCTATCCTACCACTGCAAGCTGTACCCAGGAAGTTTGAAGGAGCCTGTGGCCTTGCGCCGCGTGCATGCCGAGAACCGCATCACGCGCAACGACCGATTGGCCGGCACCCGCGCAGCCTTGTTCGCGCATTTGCTGCGCTGGGCTCGTGAAGTGGGTGCGCCGGTCGATGCGCAGCGCAGGTTCGCGTTGGAAGCGGAACACTACGACATCCGCATGGCAGCTGGCGAAGGCTTGGCCGGCAAGGCGTTGCGCCTGCTCCTGGCCCACCCCAGGCAGTTCAAGCGCCCCGATAGCCTGCATGCCG
>JALOLX010000034.1 GCA_025455765.1 Flavobacteriales bacterium
CGCCACGAAGCGCTCAATGGCATCGAAGAGCTCGGTGCTGTCGTTGAACGAATTCCAGATGCAGCCGAACTGCTTCTCAGCACCACCTTTGAACACCCCTTCGAACAGCCGCTGTTTGTCCCGGAAGTAGTAGTGGAGCAATGCCTTATTGATACCTGCTTCGTCGGCCACTTCCTGCATGCGTGCGCCGGCCATGCCCTTGCGGATGAACACCCTGCGGGCGGCGGCGAGAATGCGCTCCTCGGTTCCGGGTTCTTGCTGCACAACAGCCATTAGGGCGCAATATTAACCAATTGGTTAAAACAGATGGTTAACAGCGTGTAAATAACGGTCTTGTCAATGCTTGCGCGTGTAGGATGGAAGCCGACCGGGACAGGGGCAGCAGGCATTCAAGCGGGGAAGGACCACATGCGCAGCGGTTCAACACCGAGCACACCACCGATGGTCAACCGCGCTCAGCGCAGCCATTCCACCTCCACCCGGCGTTCGCTGGGGTCACGGCCCGTGCTGCGACTATCGCCGTAGTAGTTCACCAACAACCGCTCGGCTGCGATGCCCCGTTGCAACAGGTAGCTGCGTACCGCCTTGGCGCGTTGCTCGCTCAAGCGCATGTTCACCGCAGGGTCACCCGAGCGGTCGGTATAGCCATCAAAGCGGACGGTGATGTTGCTGCGGGTCAGGTCGCTCAGGTCGGCAAGGGGGTTCTCATCCGCACGTGCGGCGTTCTGCGTCCCTTCCTCCACCCGCAGTTCCACACCGGCCAGGCGATCTTCGATGTCCTCCAGACGATCGCGTAGCTCCCACAGTTCGCGACGCTGGTCCATGCGGTCGATGCGTTCATTGATGGCATCGAGCTCGGCCTTCAGCCATCGATCGCGCTTGCGCACAGGCTGTACCGAGGTGGCTACGGACGTGTTCCGTTCGATGGAGGCCATGATCTGCGCACCAAGGGTGGGCTCGATGGCGCCTTCTCCGTTGGAGGCCAATTGGAGGTCCAGCGCACACAGGTAATTCTCCTGATCGTAGACCGTTCCGCAGGTGGAATTCACCTTCACGGTGGTCCACGGATCGGCAGCAGCGACGCGGAACACGGGGATGGAGGCGAGCGGCAACAGATCGACCTTCAGCTGGCGCTCCAGTTCTTCACGCTGTCCGCGAACGAAGTAGTAGATGGCGAGGTACTTGTCCTGTTCGCCGGTACCGTTCACTGCGCGGCCGGCCTGCTCCCAGCTGATGCGCACCAGTTTGGCGAGCTGCTCGCGGGTGGAAGCGGAAAGTCCAGGTACGGCACCACTGGCCGCGAAGTCCTCCTCTGCTGCCGCGATCATCGCATCGATCTCCCGCGCCATGGTCTCCGCAGGTAGATCGGCCTGTACGCCATCGTGGTGGAAGTGGATGCGCGCATCGAGGTACGCGGCCACCCCGGCCAACACCAAGCGGTCCAGCATCACGTTCACCTCGGGTGGCACGGTCATGGTGGGCTGCACCTGGAGCACGGCGTGGCCACCTGGCACACCACGCCACACGGCTTGCAGCACGGGATCGGTGCCTTCGTGCAGGGCCTGCACCACCACTTGGCCATCCTGCGAAACACCTTCCAGCAACAGGCCGTTCTGCGCCAGGCACACAAGCTGGAAAGGCCCATAGGCAAGCACGGCACACAGCAGCTGGAACAGGCGCTTCATTGCAGGCGTGAAGCTACCCGGCAGGGCGTCCGTAACGAACGGCCAGAGTGAGGGAAGTACGAACGGTCTTTTCAACAGGGCCGGTCAGCCCATGATCTCCACCAGCTGCAGACGCTCACGGGTCCACGCGTAGGCCTTGGAACGATCGTCGAAGATGCGGAAGGGGAAGGCGGGCCGTTGGAGGCGTTGGAAGCGTTCACCCTGCTGGCGGCTGATGGCATCCCGGGTGTAGAAGGCCACCGGATGTCCGTGACTTCCGCAGACGCGGCGCAACAGTTCACTGGCTTCTGCACGGACCGCGTACCGATCCGGATACTCGAGCAGCACTGGAGCGTGACCGCTGGGATCCAGGGCACCGATGAGGCGCAGCACTTCCTTCATGTCGCGCACCTGCATGACCGCACCGGGTGCAAGCACCAAGTGAAGCACGCCCTCTTCACGCCAAAGCTCGAAGGGGCTTTTGAACACGGATGTTTCCCAACCGATCATGCCGCAAGATATCGATCGCCTTCATGTAGAACGCAGGAGATGTTCACACATTGTTCACAGCCCCTGTTGATCCAATGACCGACCTATCGGAGCACTTCCGGCAGCGGCTCACCGATGGCGGCATCGGGCAGTGCGGTGCCCAGCAACATGCTCAACGTGGGGGCGATATCGGTGATGTGGGTACGGCGCAGCACCTCCCCAGGGCGGATACCTCGCCCCATGAAGAGCAGCGGCACATGGGTGTCGTAGTTCCAGATGGAGCCGTGCGTGGTACCCCGGCCAGGACCTTCGCCCATGCGTTCGAAGTAGCCCGGACGCATCACGAAGGCCACATCTCCGGAGCGGCTTTCTTGGAATCCCAACTGCAGCGCACGCCCCGGCGCGGTGGGCATCGCAGCGCGCAGCAGCTCGTGTGCGGTGTAGGCGAAGGCAATGTCCGCACGCTTGCGAAGTGTACTGGCGGCGAGGTCCTGCACAGCATGTGCTTCCAGTCCGCGAGCCGCGACCAAACTGTCGTTGAGCCAAAGCTGTTCGTTGAGCACATGCCGCACCCAAGGCCCTGCACCATATCGCGCGCCGAGGGCCGCTTCCACTTCGGCTTGCAGCTCGGACAACGGCACATATCCCGCACTGCCCTTGAGGTCGCGCAGGTACGCCGGCACATCGGCAGCAGCATGATCGGCGGTGAGGAAGACCACGTAGCGATCCTTGCCCACCTGCTCATCCAAGGTCTTGAAGAGCCGCTCCAGCTCGCGGTCCAGGCGCACGTACATATCCTCCAGCTCCAGCGCGCGCGGTCCTACGCGATGACCAAGGATATCGGGTGACGAGTAGCTGACCGCGAGCAGATCAGGCACCGCATCGGCACCCATGCCCTCACCCGCAATGGCCGCCAGTGCCAGATCGGTGACGATGGTGTTGCCCCACGGGGTGTAGGCGAGCATGCCGGTGGATCCGGAGGTCCTGTACAAGGCGGCAAGGTCCTGCGGCAGTGTGGCGGTGGTGGCCCCGCTCAAGGGGATCTCGTAGGGATTGTCATCCGCGAGCACTTGGTGGTAGCGCTCCTTGGGCAACAACAGGTCCCACGTACGGTCGAGGTATTTCGCGGCACGCCCTTCCGCATTGAAGCGCTGCAACCAAGCGGGCAGTTCGGGGCGATACCAGCTGCTGGTGGAGAAGGCACCTTCCACGCCGCCGGTGAACCAGTAGGCCGCATCGCCTGTGCGCCCAATGGGCATGATGGCCCCACGATCCTTCAAGGAGATGCCGATGGTGATGGCGTTGCGCTCGGTGCGCCGTTCGAGTTCATCGGCGATGGTGGTGGCCAGGAGGCGGAAGGGGGACCGTGCACCCACGGCATCCGCACATCCGACGCCTTTCACCTGTGCATCGGTGGCACAGTAACCCTCGGTGCCTGCGCGGCGATCATAGAGGTCGTTACCCACGATGCCGTGGTAGGCAGGCGTGGTGCCGGTATAGATGCTGGCGTGGCCGGGCGCCGTGTAGGTGGGCGCGTAGTTGTAGTGTGCATTGCGCAGGTAGGCCCCTTCGCGCACCAAGCGCCGGAAGCCCCCCTCACCGAAGTTCGACCAGTAGCGCTGCACCATGTCGGCGCGCATCTGGTCCACCACGATGCCCACCACCAAACGCGGGGGTTCCTGCCAGGTAGGCACAGGCTGCTGGGCGGAGCAGCCGACCGCACCGGCAAGGGTGAACACGATGGCAGCGGAGATCGGGAACGGAACGTGCTTCATCCTTCAGGTACTACGGGCAAAGAGATGGAACAGCGCAACACCAGCTGTTACGGTAATGAGAACATTGGCCACGGCAACAGCTAGGAAGCCATCGCGCATCAGTTGGTAGTTCTCCAGGCTGAAGGTGCTCATGGTGCTGAATCCGCCGCACAGCCCGATGGCGAAGAGGGCCTGCCAGTGTTCGCGGCCGGGTTGGTGTACTTCCCAGCGCAGGATGAGCAGGGCCAACAGCGTGGTGGCCAGAAGGTTGCTGGCCAGGGTGGCCCAGGGGAAGAGCGCATCCGGCGTCCAGTGCTTCACGAGCCGCGAAATGGCGAAGCGCAGCACCGAACCGATGCCACCACCGAAGAAGACCGCGAGCCAGAGGTTCATGGGCGTGCCTGACCCTGGTGAAGGTATAACCTGCGGAAGAGCCGGACCGCAAGCGAGCCCACCACAAAGCCATACGCACCGCCGACCAATACATCGCCCGGGTAATGAACGCCCAGGTAAATGCGGCTGTAGGTGATGAGCGCGGCCCAGAGCAGCAGTGCGGCCATGGCCCAAGCCGGACGGCCACCCAGCACGCCCATCATGAAGGCGGCGATGCCGAAATGATTACTGGCGTGAGATGATACGAAGCCGAAGCTACCGCCGCGATAGAGCGTTCCATCCGGTGCGTAGAGCAGGTGGATGTGTGCCTGCAGTTCGGCCACATGGCTGGGACGCAGGCGCTGTACGGTGTTCTTGAAGAGCACCACCGAACCGGTATCCGTGGTGAATATCATGAGTGCGAGTACAGGCACGGCGATGCCCAGACCACGCCAGCCCCAACGTTGCCGGAGGAGATACAGGAAGAAAAGATAGAGGGGGATCCAGATCTGCAGTTCGCTGATGTGCCACATCAGGTCGTCGAGCGCAGGTGCGTGGAGGCCGTTGAGGGCCAGGAAGGCCGCGCGGTCCAGCGCATCGAGGCGATCGATCAGGCTCATTCCACGTGATCAGCGGGGAAGGTGCCGTGCAGCTTCTTCCACAGCAGGTCCTTCAGTTCGTCGAGGCCGATGCGCGCCACGCTGCTGATGAGCACGGTCTGCACACCCTTGGGCAGATCCTTCCGCAGCTGCTTCATCATCACCTCATCGAGCATATCGCATTTGGTGATGGCCAGCACACGGTCCTTGTCCAACAGTTCTGATGAATACTCCTTCAGCTCGTTGAGAAGCACCTGATAGTCGTGGCGGATGTCGTTGCTATCCGCGGGGATCATGAAGAGCAGCACGCTGTTGCGCTCGATGTGGCGCAGGAAGCGGAGTCCGAGGCCCTTGCCTTCGTGGGCCCCCTCGATGATGCCGGGGATATCGGCCATCACAAAGCTGCGGTGATCGCGGTACGGTACGATGCCCAGGTTGGGTGTGAGCGTGGTGAAGGCGTAGTCGGCGATCTTGGGTTTGGCTGCGGTGATCACGCTGAGCAGGGTGCTCTTGCCCGCGTTGGGGAAGCCCACCAGACCCACATCGGCGAGCACTTTGAGCTCCATGGCCACCCAGCGCTCCACACCCGGTTCGCCGGGCTGTGCGAAGCGGGGCGTCTGGAAGGTGGACGATTTGAAGTGCTGATTGCCGAGACCACCGCGCCCGCCCTGGAAGAGCACCTGTTCTTCGCCATCGCGGGTGATCTCGCAGAGCACTTCGCCGGTCTCATCGTCCTTCACCACGGTACCCAGCGGCACTTCGATCACCTTGTCCACTCCTGCCCTGCCGGAGCTTTGGTTGCTGCTGCCACTTTCGCCATCCTCGGCGATCACGTGCTTGGTGTAGCGCAGGTGGAGCAGGGTCCACAGCTGGCCATTACCGCGCAGCACGATGTGCCCGCCGCGTCCGCCGTCACCGCCATCAGGACCACCCTTGGGCATGTACTTCTCGCGGCGCAGGTGCCGGGAGCCGGGCCCTCCTTTGCCGCTGCGGCACTGGATGCGGATGTGGTCGATGAAGTTCATGGCGGTCAGGCGTTGCGCAATAGCGGAATTGGTCCGAGGCTCACCCGATCGCCTTCACCAACCGTTCGGTGATGTCCGCGATGCTGCCCACGCCGTTGATCGCCTTGAACTTGCCTTGCGCGCTGTAGAAGTCCTTCAGTGGCGCGGTCTTCTTCTCATACTCGCGGATGCGGTTGCGCACCACGGCTTCGTCCTGGTCATCGGTGCGGCCGCTGGTGGCGCCACGTCCCAGCAGACGCGTGACCAATTCCTCTTCAGGCACTTCCAGCGCGAGCATGGCCACGATGGGTTCGTTCTTGGCATCCAACATCACATCGAGCGCTTCGGCCTGTGCATGGGTGCGCGGGAAGCCGTCGAAGATGAAGCCTTTGGCATCCAGATGGGCCTCCATCTTATTGCGTATCATGCCGATGACGATGTCGTCGCCGACCAGCTCACCGCGGTCCATGAGCGTTTTGGCCTGCAAGCCCAGTTCGCTCTCGGCCTTGATCTCTGCACGCAGCAGATCGCCGGTGCTCAAGTGTACCAGTCCGTAACGTTCGATGAGGAAGTTGCTCTGCGTGCCCTTGCCGGCGCCCGGTGGGCCGAAGAGCACAAGGTTCAGCTTGATCATTGGGGGTTCTGGATAAGGCGGTGGATGCCGCGCAGGTTACGACCGAGTCCGTCGTGATCGAGCCCCATGCCCACCACAAAGTAGTTCGGAATGGAGAGGGCGACGTGGTCGATGGTGACGTCCTTCTTGTAAGCCTCGGGCTTGAAGAGCAGGCTGGCCACGCGCACGCTGGCGGGATGCCGCTCCTTCAGCAGCTCAAGGATGTGTACGATGGTATTGCCGGTGTCCACGATGTCCTCGAGCACCACCACGTGGCGGCCCTCGATGCGTTCGTTGAAGCCGATGAGGTCGGTGACGGTGCCTGTGCTGCTGGTGCCGTGATAACTGGCCACCTTCACGAAGGTGATCTCGCAATCGATGGTAAGGCGCTTCATCAGTTCAGCGGCGAAGGCGAACGCGCCGTTCAGCACACCGATGAACAACGGCCGCTTGTCCGCATAGTGCGCCTCGATCTCGGCGGCCACCCGGTCCACAGCAGCGAGCACCTCGGCCTCGCTGATGTAAGGCTCGAACTCCAAGTCGTGCAGGCGAACGGTGGGCATGAGCAATGTGCGCTTGGGGCGCAAGGGTGGCGAAGGTAGGCAACCCGGGCAGCATCACGGGCTGACCGATGGCAGGAGCCGTTATCACCGAGTTCACGGCCAACCCCTACATTCGGGGCGATGCGAGGCACTCTTCTGATCCTGATCCTGCTGCACAGCGCGCTGCTGCGGGCCGGCGGCGAACACCTGCCCCTGGGTGCGCGGGCTGCGGGCCTGGGCTATGCGGGCCTCACCCTTACCGACCTGTGGAGCGTGCGGCTCAACCCGGCCGGCATGGCGGCGCTGGAGCATCCGGTGATCGGGCTGGTACATCAGCAGCATTTCCTGAGCCGCGAGCTGAGCCAGCAGGGCCTCGCCGCTGTAGTGCCGCTGGGCAAGGGCGCGCTGGGTGTGGGTGCCGATCGCTTCGGCTACGAGCTCTACAACGAGACCCGCCTGAGCCTCGGCTACGCGATGAAGTTCGGCGATGGACTGCGTGCAGCGGTGCAACTGCAACACCTCGGCGTGCGCCTGGGCAACAACTACGGCAATACCAGCGCGGTGGTGGCCGAACTGGGTGTGCAGGCCCGCCTCACCGAAGCCCTGTGGATCGGCGCACACCTGTACAACCCCACGCGCAGTCTGCTGGGCCGCCTGGGCGAAGGCGCCGTGGTGGTGGAGGAACGCGTGCCCACGCTGCTTCGTGTGGGACTGGGCTACACCTTCAGCACCAAGTTGAAGATGCTGGTGGAAGCGGAGAAGGACATCGACCAGGATGAGCGCTTCCGCATTGGGATGGAGTACAACCCCAACAAGGTGCTCTACCTGCGCACGGGCATCAGCACCGGTCCGGTACAAGGCCATTTCGGCGCAGGCTTCCGCTTGAAGCAGCTCGACATCGACCTGGCGTTGGCCGTGCGCTCGCAGCTGGGTCCCACACCGGTGATCGGCATCAACTACCGCTTCGAATGAGGTCGGTCGCGCTGCTGGTCCTGCTGGTGTTGTCCGGTGCGCTTTCTGCGCAGGTGGACGGCATTCCCAAGGACCTGATCGAGCAGCGCATCGAGGCGGCGGTGGAACAACTGGGCGGGGACGAGAGCATCGACCTCACCAACCTCTTCGAACTGCTCGCTGACCGCTACAACGACCCCATCGACCTCAACCACACCACGGCAGAGGAACTGAACACCCTGCTCTTGCTGAGCGACCTGCAGGTGAGCACGCTGCTCAGCCACATCAAGCGCAACGGCCGCTTGCTCAGCATCTATGAACTGCAGTCCATCAATGGGTGGGACGTGAACACCATCGCGATGGTGCGGCCGTTCATCACCGTGCGTGAGAATCCGCTGGGCAGCAACGCCAGCTTCAAGGAGATCCTCTCGAAGGGAGCGCACGAGATCACCCTGCGGAGCACCATGAACATCGAGGAACGGCGGGGGTTCCAGCACCGTACCAACCCCTTCGGCCAGGAGTACTTCGCTCCCGATGGCGATGCCCTGCCCGACCTGGACAACGCCAATGTGGTGGACTCCTTGAAGCGCAACAACCGCATTTACCTCGGCAGTCCGTACCGCATCTACACCCGCTATCGCTTCCGCTACCGGCAGAACATCAGCTTCGGCTTCACCGCAGAGAAGGACGAAGGCGAGGAGTTCTTCCGTGGCACCCAACCCAACGGCTTCGACTTCTACAGTGCCCACCTGTTCCTGCGTGAGATCGGGCGCTTCAAAGCCATCGCCGTGGGCGATTACAGCGCGCAGTTCGGGCAGGGCCTCACCTTCTGGAACGGGCTGGCCTTCGCGGCGAAGAGCAGCTTCAGCATGAACGTGAAGCGCAACGCCATAGGCCTCGCCCCTTACACCAGCGTGAACGAGAACCTCTTCATGCGCGGCGTGGCGGCCACCTACGCACTGGGCAAGCGCTGGGAGGTGACAGGCTTCTACTCCAACAAGAAGCTGGACGGCAACGTCTCCTCCGTCACCGGCACGGACAGCTTGGGCACCGCCATCGAAGAGGTCATCTTCAGCAGTTTCCAGGAAGATGGCTTCCACCGCACCGTACGCGAGATGGAGAAGAAGGACGCGGTGGATGAGCGCATCATCGGCGGCCACCTGCGTTACAAGCGCTCCACCTTCAGCATGGGAGTGACCGGCGCGCGCGTGGACTTCGGCGGTGAACTCAGCCGCAACCTGCAGGCCTACAACCAGTTCGATTTCCAGGGCCGCAACAACACCACCATCGGTACGGACTGGAACCTGTTGTACCGCAACCTCACGTGGTTCGGTGAGGTGGCCCGCAGCGCCAATGGCGGTCTGGCGATGAACACCGGTGCGGTGGTGGCGCTGGACAAGCGGGTGAGCATGAGCCTGCTGCTGCGCGATTACCGACGCGACTTCCACGGCCTCTACAGCGTGGCGTTCGCCGAGGGCACCAACCCCTGGAACGAACGCGGCATCTACACGGGCATTGAGATCCGGCCCAACCGCCAATGGTCCTTCAACGGTTACTTCGACCAGTTCCGCTTCCCCTGGCTCAGGTTCCAGACCGATGCGCCGTCCGATGGCTTCGACTGGCTGGCCCAGCTGAACTGGAAGCCCAGCCGCGGTGTGGAGCTCTATGCCCGTGTGCGCCACCAGGACCGCGCCCGCAATACCGCTGATGATGTGGACGGCATCGATCCGCTGGTGCGCGTGGAACAGACCAACTACCGCGTGAACGCCACCTACAAGGTGAGCAACTCCGTGAGCCTGCGCACGCGGGTGGAGACCGTGGACTTCCAACGGGGCACCGCGCCACTGCGGCATGGGGTGCTCATCTACCAGGACCTCGTTCACCGCCCCTTGAGCAGTCCGCTGGAGCTGAGCCTGCGCTTCGCCCTGTTCGACACCGAGAGCTTCGATGCGCGCCTGTTCGCCTATGAGAGCGAGCTGATCGGCGTGTTCGCCATTCCACCCTATTACGGCCGAGGGATCCGCTGGTACGCCATGGCGCACCTAACTCCGCTGCGTGGTGTGGACCTGTGGGTACGCTACGGTGCCTTCATCTATCAGGACCAGGACGTCATCAGCAGCGGCCTTCAGGAAATACCGGGCAACACACGCAGCGACCTGAAGCTTCAGTTGCGTTGGAAGTTCTGATCGCGCCATGGCCCTGCAACACGTACGTCTCGATCGCGCCAACCCCGTGGCCGTGCTCAG
>JALOLX010000339.1 GCA_025455765.1 Flavobacteriales bacterium
ATCGGCAGCCGTGCCCTTCGCAGATCATGAACCTGGGATGGACCGCCGAGCTCGTTATAGTTGTTCGCGCTTGAAGCGACCGTTCGTGTAACTCTGCCAACCGATCTTTCGCAGCATGCCGAAGACCAACGTTCGCATCCCGCCTGACCTGTTCACCTTCCTCATAGACCTTGAAGCCCACAACGAGAGGCCCTGGTTCGAGGCGAACAAGGAGCGCTACCGCAGTGCACATGCGAACATGGTGGCCTTCGCGGACGCTTTGTTGGAACGCATGCGCGTACATGACAAGTTGAGCACACCGAGCGGGGCGCGCAGCCTGATGCGTATCTACACGGACCAACGCTTCCACGCGAACAAGCCGCCCTACGCCCCGCGCTTCGGTGGCCGCTTGGTACGGGTGAAGCCGCAGCTGCGCGGCGGTTACTTCTACCGGATCCAACCGGGCGACCGCTCGCATGTCACCTGCGGCTTCATGGGTCCTGAGCCCGACGACCTGCAGTTGATCCGACAGGACATCCACTACGACCATGCGCTATGGCGCAAGATCCTGCGCAGCAAGCAGATCAGCAGCCACTTCGGACCGCTCTTCGGCGAAGAGGTGGCCACCATCCCGCGCGGCTATGCGAAGGATCACCCTGCAACCGACCTCTTGCGAAAGAAGCAGTTCCTGCTAAGGCGGACATTCACCGACAACGAGGTGCTTGCGCCGAATTTCCTGGATGAAGTGGTGAAGACCTTCAGGCATGGACCCCATCGTTGAAGCGCTAGTAGAGCGGTTGCAGTTGAAGCCCCATCCGGAAGGCGGGTACTACCGCGAACTCCATCGTTCAGCGCAGTACGTGCAACCCATGGACGGAAGGCCTGTCCGGACGGCGCTCACCACCATCTACTTCCTGTTGCCCGCCGGTGTGGTGAGCCGCTGGCATCGAGTGGCTTCGGACGAAGTGTGGCACCACATGGATGGTGCACCATTGGAACTTCTCGTTATCGATCCGGGGTTCAAGCAAGTGGAGCGCACGACCATCGGCCCACTGCGCGATGGATCCTCACCGGAAGTGGTGGTGCCTCCCCACTACTGGCAGGCGGCGCGAAGCACAGGAGCTTACTCCGTGGCCTGTTGCGTAGTGGGCCCGGGCTTCGACTTCGCGGACTTCGACCTGTTGCGCGACCGGCCCGAGGACGAGCAGCAGCTACGCGCTAACCAGCCAGAGCTCGCGGTCTACATCTGACGATGGGCGCACTGCGTCAGGCCTCGTGTTTACGGCTGAGGATGCGCATCTGCAGCACGTCCACGAAGAAGGCGAAGGCCATCGATCCGTAGATGAACCCTTTGGGGATGGGGTGTCCCGCGCCTTCGGCGACCAAGGCTACACCGATGACCATGAGGAAGCTGAGCGCAAGCACCTTGAAGCTGGGATGCCTGGTGATGAAGGCCGAGATGGGTTTGGCCGCCAGCAGCATGACCACCACGGTCACCACCACAGCGAGGTACATCATCCACAGTTCATCCACCATGCCCACCGCGGTGATGATCGAATCCACAGAGAACACAAGGTCGAGCAGAAGCACCTGACCGAGCAGCTGACCGAAGCTGGCGGCCTTGGTCTGCACAGCGGCGTTGGGGCCTTTATGTTCACTGAGGTGGAAGATCTCCCGCGTGGCCTTGTACAACAGGAACACACCACCCACGAGCAGGATGAGTTCCTTGCCGGTGATGCCTTCGCTGAACACGGTGAACAGGTCCGCATCGAGCTTCATCACCCAGGCGATCACCGCAAGCAAGGCAAGCCGCATGACCATGGCCAAGCCGATGCCGAGTTGGCGCAGTCTGTCACGCTGGCCTTCGGGAAGCTTATCGGCCAGGATGGAGATGAAGATGATGTTGTCGATGCCCAGGACCACTTCGAGTGTGATCAGGGTAAGGAGTGCGATGAGGGTATCGAGGATCTCCATGGTGTTCTTCGGGTTGATGTTCAGCTACGGATATCGGGCAGATGGTTCAGACCTTGCGGACGAATTCGCTCTTCAGCGCCATCGCACCGAAGCCATCCACCTTGCAATCGATGTTGTGGTCGCCATCGGTGAGGCGGATGGCGCGCACCTTGGTCCCAGCCTTGATCGACTTGGGCGCACCTTTCACGGGCAGGTCCTTGATCACGATCACATCGTCACCATCCTGAAGCACATTGCCGTTGGCATCCTTGATCACCGGTCCGGCGTTGGCGGCTGCCACCTCGTCGGGGTTCCATTCATGACCGCATTCCCCGCACATCCAGGAGGAGCCTGTGGGATAGGTGATGGCGGAGCGACACTCGGGGCAGGAACTGGTAGGCATGGGCGTTGGTGGGTGGGCGAAGGTATTCCGAAGCTTTCGAGCACGATGCAAAGGGCCTGTACTGGCTAATTTCGTGGGCCATGACCCACCTTCTCAAGCTCGTTCAGATCCTCTTCACCGTGTCTCTCATCGGTGGCTTCTGGCTCTGGTGGATGCTCCATTATGTGGGCCACGGATATCCTCCCGAAGGTGGATTCCTGCGTTGGTGGCACAGCTTGGACGGGCAGCCCGAGTTCATGCTGCTCTTCGCCCAGCTCGGCTATCCGCTCTGCTGGTGGTTGAGCCGCAAGCTTCCCTGGTCGGCCTTCTGGCACACATGGCGGAACGTTCACCTCGCGCTGGTCCTTTTGCTCTTGCTGGCAACGGGCCTGGCCTTGCTGGCCACTCCGGAGCTGGGCGGTCATTGGGGGTAGCAGTGCGTTGGCGCAGATGGACCGGGCAGCCGCCTTTGGGTACCTTGGCAGCGATGATCAAGCATGGGCATATCCTCGACCTTCCGATCCTAAGGCGCAAGCCTGAGGGGCTGGTATTGGGGAACGAGGAGGAACAGGTGGTGATACCGTTGCTGGAAGCGCGCCACGGCGATGTGGGCGACCGCCGCATACGGGTGTATGCAGAGCGTGATACCAACGGTGGCTGGACGGCCACCACACGGCTGCCCAAGGTGGCGGTGGGCCGTTTCGCCCGGCTGCGCGTGGTGGACTTCGATGGCCCCGATGCCTTGGTGGATCATGGCGTGGAGCCTCTGCTACGCATTCCGGAAGAGGAGCAGCACGCCCCGTTGGAACGC
>JALOLX010000340.1 GCA_025455765.1 Flavobacteriales bacterium
AAGCATGCGCGGTGCGGTGGAACTGGGCCTGCATCCTTCCTACCACAGCAGCACAGAGCCGACGATCGCAGCGGAGGATCGTCAACGTTTGATGGCGGTTACCGGTGAAGCACCGCGCCTGAACCGGCAACACTTCCTCCGTTGGCGTCTGCCCGATACGCTGCGCGCCTTGCTGGATGCGGGCTTCACTGAGGATCATAGCCTGGGCTTCACGGACCGCCTCGGCTTCCGCGCAGGAACATGCACACCCTTCCCGTACTACGACCTCGAACGCGACGAAGAGACGGCGCTGATGCTGTGGCCCTTCGCCTGCATGGACAGCGCCTTGTATGATCGCATGGGTATCGATGCCTCGACGGCCTCAGACCACATCCAGCCGATCATCGATGAGGTCAGTTATGTACAAGGCACCTTCATCAGCACCTGGCACGACCGCTTCCTCAGCGACAGCGGCGAATGGAAGGGATGGTGGCAGGTGATGCAACAGACCGTCGCGCAAGCTGGACAAGCAGCACTGGGATGCCCTGCTGGAGCGGGCCGTGAACCGGATGTGGTATGCACGTTCGGCGGTGTTGGACCGTGTGGCGCCCGACTGGGAGGCCTTGATCGATGAGGAGGCGAAGGCCATCATGCCGCTGACGCGGCGAACGCGGTGGGGGCAACAGTACCTGTTCCAACCCTATGCGGTGCAGCAACTGGGTGTTTTCGCGCCGCACTACGATGATGCCTTGGGCCAGCGCTTCATCGATGCGGTCCCAACGCGCTTCCGCTACTGGGACATCCATGTCAATGAGGCCATGCGCTCCATCCGCTTCGATCGGGTGAAGGAGAGCACGCAGCAGGTGTTACCGGTGCTGGGCGACATGGAGCAACAGCGTAAGGGCTATTCCAGCGGACATCGGCGCAACCTGCGGAAGGCCGAGGTGTACCGCAGCCAGATCACCACGGAGGTCAGCGGATCGGACTTCATGGCCCTCTTTGAGCGCAGCACCGCGGCGCGCCATGGCGGGATGCGAGCGAAGGACAGGATGGTGCTGCAGGGGCTGGTGGACGATGTGCTGCAACGGGGGGAGGGCCGACTGCTGGGTCTGAGCGAAGCAGGGCGTCTGCTGGCTGCGGTGCTGTTCGTAGAGTGGGGGGGACGCAGCATTCTGTTGAAGTCCGCGGTCGATCCTGCAGCGGTGGACCGCCATCCGATGTTCCTGCTGGTGGACCACTACCTCGCGCTGGGTGCGGGCGGCAACGACCTGCTGGACTTCGCGGGAAGCAACCATCCGGGCACCGAACGCTTCAATGCGGGCTTCGGCGCGCAACGCTTGGTATATTTACACCTGATCAGGAACAGACTGCCGGCGCCCTTGCGCTGGCTCAAACAGCTGAAGGATGGTAGTTGAGCTGGTGAGCAGACCGAGCATCGCGGACCACTTCATCGCCGAATTGCGCGATGTCACCGTACAGCGCGACCCCATGCGCTTCCGCCGCAACCTGGAACGCCTGGGCGAAGTGATCGCCATGGAGATGAGCCGCACGCTGGCCTACGAAGACCACGAGGTGCAGACCCCGCTCGGCATGGCCCATACCAGGCGCTTGGTACAACAGCCTGTGCTGGCCACCATTCTACGGGCCGGGTTGCCCATGCATCAGGGTCTGCTCAATTATTTCGACCGTGCGGACAACGCCTTCATCAGCGCGTACCGCAAGCACCGCAAGGGCGAGGACGCCTTCGACATCGAAGTGGAATACCTCTCGAGCCCCTCGCTGGAGGGCCGGGTGCTGGTGCTGTGCGATCCGATGCTCGCCACCGGACAGAGCATGGTGCTGGTGTACAAGGCGCTACTGCGGCAAGGCAAGCCGTCCGCGCTCCATGTGGTGAGCGCCATTGCCAGCAACGAAGGCCTGGAGTACGCTCGTCGCCACCTCCCGCCCGACACGCGCTTCTGGATCGGGGCGATCGATGAGGAGATGACCGCGCAAGCCTACATCGTACCCGGCTTGGGCGATGCCGGTGACCTGGCCTACGGATCGAAGCTCTGACCCATGGACCTGGTCGGCGCCCTCAGCGTGGTGCTCACCGCGATGGTGAAGTTCCTGTTCGCAGGGCTGCTCTCATACAGCCTGGGGCATGGCATCGGCCTCACCATCCTGCTCACGGCGTTGGGGGGCGTGTTGGGCATGCTCATCTTCTACTTGACTGGCGGGCAACTGCTCGAGTTCCTCCGACGACGCTACCTGCGGCGCAACAGCGAGCGTCAGGCGCGTGGTCTGGCGCCCCGGCGTGTCTTCACCCGCACCAACCGCTGGATCGTGCGCGTGAAGCAGCGGTACGGCATCGGCGGCCTCGCGGCGATCGCGCCACCCACGCTCTCCGTGCCTGTCACTGCCTTGCTCGCCGCCAAGTATTTCCGCCACCAACGCAGCACACTGCCCACGCTCCTCCTGTCAGTGGCCGTGTGGTCGGTGGTGCTTAGCGTGGCCTGGGCCTTCCTTCGCTGATGCCGTACGAACACCTCTTCTTCGATCTGGACCACACGCTGTGGGACTTCCGCACCAATTCGCAACAGACCTTGCGCGAGCTGCACGCGGAGCTGGACCTTCAGGCGCATGGCGTGGAGGATGTCGATGCGCTGATCGCAGTGTACGAAGAGGTGAACAAGGGGCTGTGGCGGCGCTACGAGGCCGGACACCTGAGCAAGGACGTGTTGCGCATCCTGCGCTTCCGGAACACGCTCCTGCAGTTCGGGGTGCGCAACGATGCGTTGGCTTCCCGCATGGGCGATGCCTACCTGGAGCAGTGTCCACGCAAGCCCGGGCTCTTTCCTGGCGCAGCCGAAGTGCTGGCCGAGCTCGGATCGCGCTACCACCTGCACATCATCACCAATGGCTTCCACAGTGTGCAACAGGTGAAGTTGCTCACCAGTGGCATCTTCCAAGCCCGATGGCCGGATCTTCGCGCAGGCCTTGAAGCTTTCCGGCGCTCGCGCAGACACGAGCCTCATGATCGGCGATGACCGTGAAACGGACATGCGCGGTGCACGCGATGCCGGTTGGGACCATGTGCATTTCGCGGCGGAGACCGAGCCGGATCCCCTGGCCACACACCGCATCAGCCGC
>JALOLX010000035.1 GCA_025455765.1 Flavobacteriales bacterium
CTTCATGAGCGCGGGTGAGGATCCCAGCCTGGTGACCCCGCTGCGCAACGCGTACATCAACTACTACGGTGGTACGCCCTTCGCCAACAACGACCTCCGCGCTGGCATTGGTCGCGTGGACATCACCATTCTGAACATCCTCGGTGTCCAGGCCTCGGTGCTCGGCAACCACGAATTCGATCTGGGCACGAGCGAACTGCGCAACATCATCGGTGGCCAGAACAGTGGCGCGAACATCCGTTGGTTCGGTGCTCAATTCCCCTACCTCAGCAGCAACCTCAACTTCAGTGGTGATGCCAACCTGAGCAGCCTCTTCACCAACACGCGCGAAGAGTACACCTTCTTCCAGAGCAACCCCACGCAGACCGCAGCCGCCATCGCGGCCACCCGCAAGCTCGCTCCGAGCACCATCATCACGGTGAACGGCGAACGCATCGGTGTGGTGGGTGTCACCACGCAGATCCTGGCGAGCATTTCCTCCCCCGGTGCCACCACCATCATCGGACCCAGCAGCAACGACATGCCTGCCCTCGCGGCCATCGTGCAACCGGTGATCGATGACCTGCGGAACATCGAGAACATCGACAAGATCATCCTCCTCAGCCACCTGCAGCAGCTCAACCTGGAGAAGGAACTGGCGCTCCTGCTCAATGGTGTGGACGTGATCATCGCAGGTGGATCGCACACCTTGATGGCCGATGCCACCGACCGTCTGCGCACGGGCGACGTGGCTGCAGAGACCTACCCCTTCCTGACCACTGGTCTGGACGGCAAGCCGATCGCCATCGTGAACACCACGAGCGAATACAAGTATGTGGGACGCCTGGTGGTGGACTTCGATGCCAATGGTGACCTCGTGCCGAGCAGCATCGATCCCGCCATCAGCGGTGCTTACCCTGCCGACAGCCTTGGTGTGGTGGAAGTGTGGGGCGACTACGCCGACGCCTTCACACCCGGCAGCAAGGGCCAGGAAGTGGCCAACCTCTGCGGTGCGGTGGAAGCCGTGATCATTGCAAAGGATGGCAACCTCTTCGGACGCACCGATGTGTTCCTCGAAGGACGCCGCAACTTCGTGCGCACCGAAGAGACCAACCTCGGCAACGTGAGCGCCGATGCCAACAAGTGGATGGCGCGTCGTTACGACCCTGCCGTCACCATCAGCATCAAGAACGGTGGCGGCATCCGCAGTGCCATCGGTGTGGTGAACGCGGTGGGCAGCAACGTGAGCCTCGATCCTCCCGCCCCCAACCCGATCGCTGGCAAGCAGGAGGGTGACATCAGCCAGCTCGATATCGAGAACTCGCTCCGCTTCAACAACCTCCTCAGCACCCTCACCCTTACCGCCGCCAACCTGCGCACCATCCTGGAGCATGGTGTGGCCGCCAGCGGTCCGGGCCAGACCCAGGGTCGTTTCCCCCAGGTGAGCGGTGTGCGCTTCAGCTATGACCAGACGCTGCCCGCCAACGCGCGCATCCGCAACGCCGTGATCACCGATAGCAGCAACATCACCGTGGATACGCTCGTGATGAACGGCATGCTCCACGGCGATCCCAGCCGCACCTTCCGCGTGGTGACGTTGAACTTCCTCGCCGGTGGTGGCGATGGGTATCCCTTCAATACCCTCGGTACCGGCCGTGTGGACCTCAACACCCTGCCCGATGCAGGACCTGGTGTGGCCACCTTCGCCGCTGCGGGTAGCGAACAGGATGCGTTCGCAGAGTTCATGAAGAGCTTCCACACCTCGAGCGCTTATGCCCTCGCAGAGACCGCGGCCAACCTCGATACGCGCATCGAAGAGGTGAACACGCGCATCGATGATATCCTGGATAGCGGACTCCCCTGCACCGAGGACCTGGTGCTGGAGTTCTCCACCGATGCCAATGGGGAGCAGATCACCTGGGAGATCCGCGATCAGGTCACGAACAACCTCGTGGTGAGCGGCGGCGGTACCTATCCGTCCAATGCTATAGTGACCGACTTCGCCTGCCTGCAACAAGGTTGTTACACGCTGCGTGTGCTCGATGCCGGTGGTGATGGCATCCTCGGTGGTGGCTACATCCTGCGCACTGACGATGGACGTCGCATCATCGACAACCGCAACAACTTCAGCACGGGTAGTGTCAGTGCCATCAGCGGTGGTCAGGGCTTCTGCCTGCCCATCAGCGACCAGGGCCTGGTCTTCAGCAGCTGCGACAAGCTCGATTGGACCACCGGCCAGTATGTGGTGGCCACGCCGAATGCAGCCGTTAGCGGAGAGTGGATCGTGGGCGGCAGCAACGCTGTGCAGGACAATAACAGCGGTTACGAGTTCTGGATCTTCGACCCCAACGGCAGCTACAGCTTCCGCCGTTTCCGCAGCCACAACGTGAGCGATGGCTTCGGCCCCGCAAGCGCCACGCGTGCCTGCCACATGAAGCTCAACAACTGGGCGGTGGCCAGCCAGGTGCCTACCAACACGCTGATGAACGTTCGCGTTCGTGCCCGTGTCAATGGTGTCAACGGCGAGTTCGGACCGGCCTGCCGCCTGATGGTGGACCCCGTGCGTGCCGCCTGCCCGCTCACCCAGCTGATGAACGTCCCGGGCAACCAGTACTTCAGCTGCGGATCCACCCGCCAATGGGGCACTGGCAACTTTGTGCATGCACGCCCTGTGAGCGGCGCCAACCGCTACCAGTTCCGCTTCCGCCTGCCGGCCGAAGGCTTTGAAGTGGTGCGAACGGCTACGACCTACTTCGTTCAGCTCAACTGGACCACCCTGCCCCTGCAGAACGGCAAGACCTACGATGTCGAAGTGCGCGTGAGCAAGGATGGTGGCGCCACCTGGTGCACCAACGAGGCCGTGTGGGGTCCCGTGTGCCAGCTGACCATTGGTGCTCATCAGGTGAACGCGAACTCCCTGATGGTCGACGACCATCAGGGCGCACAGTTCACCACTGAACTGGCGCTGTTCCCCAACCCGACACGTGGTGACGCGATGAGCGTTCGGATGACCGGTGTGGATGCTGGTGTGGAGCGCGTGAGCCTCGACATCTACGACCTCACAGGTAAGCGCGTGAGCAGCCGTCAGCTTGCAGTGAACAACGGGATGGTCAACGCAACGGTGGAATTCCAAGGGGAGCTGGCCCAAGGCATGTACCTGGTACACCTTACTGCCGGTGACCTGCAACTGACCGAACGCCTGATGGTGCAGCCCTAAGCCACCATCTCGCCGAACGACCTGTTCAAGGCCCCGGGAACCCGCAGATCGCGGAACATCCCGGGGCCTTGACGTGTTATTCAAGGGTCCGTCGGCTTTCCCATACCATCCATCGAACAGGCGCCCTCCGCCCATCACTCCTCAGCTAGTTTCGCCCACCAATTAGTTTCCATGGAACGCATTCTACTCCTCGCCGTACCCGCCACCCTCGCCGCCCTGCTCTTCACCAGCGGTACCTCCAATGATGACGGGCGTGCAGGTCGCACAGGATCGCCCGGGGAACAGACCTGCGTGAACGGTTGCCACAACACCGCCCGGGGAACAGACCTGCGTGAACGGTTGCCACAACACCTTCGCCTTGAACAGCGGCACCGGCTCCATCACTTTGGGGAGCACCAACATGGTCGATTGGCAGTACGAGCCAGGGGTCATCTACAACATGACCGTGACGGTCGCGCTCTCTACTAGCAACCTCTTCGGCATCGGGTTGGAGTGCCTCACGGCAGCTGGCGCCAATGCGGGCAACCTCGTGATCACCGTGCCCGAGGAGACGCGCACGCTCAACGCCGTGATCTCCGGTAACTCGCGCCGCAACATCGTACACCAGTTGAACGGCGGCGTCGGTACCGGCAGCAAGACCTTCAACTTCAACTGGGTCGCGCCCGCCACCAACATCGGCAACGTCACCTTCTACTACGCCGGAAATGCAGCGAACGGTACCGGAACGAGCGCCGGTGACCGCATCTACACCGGCAGTCAGGTGGTGACCCCGCTGATCACCACCAGTGTGCGCGAAGAAGTGGATGGTTCGGCTGCGGTGCGTGTGGGGCCTTCACCCTTCGACACCCAGTGCCGCGTGCAGTACAGCACCCGCGAAGGTGGTCGTGCCCGCGTCACCTTCCTCGATCTTGGTGGCCGCACCCTTACTCGCACAAGGTGTTCCGCACCGCGCTGTGATCGGTCCTTCAACACCACTTACCGCGCCTGAGCGGTGGTGGTACTGACCTGGTGCTGGTAGTAGGTATTGATGTGGTTGCGCAGCGTCACGTAGCGGTAGAGCCCGAACAATAGGACGAGCACACTGAGCAGCCAGCTCACATGTCCCACGCCGCGCAGGTAGGGCGTATCGCCCAGGCCGATGAGCGTAAGCCCGCCCACCAGCAGGTACAGTGTGCTGCGGATGTAGCTCAACAAGGTGCGTTCGTTCGCCAGTCGGGTCCTTACCAGCGCCAGGTGGTCGCGCAGGATCAGCTCCTCGCGTACATCGTATCCGTGATCGGGACGGAACCAGTTGAATGCCATGACACGAAGATCGCGCCATCTGCGCTTCGTGCGAGAGGCGCACTACCTCCTGCCACGGATCAGGCCTGCCACTCGGCCCAGCTGGTGGCCGTCTCCTGCAAGCGCACCCCGCACAGGCTCACCCCGCTGGGAAGTGCCGGTTCCAGCCGATGCACCACGTCCAGCAGCAGGTTCTCGCACGTGGGCTGCCAGGGTGTGTACAAGGTGCGTCCGAACAGGGCCGCGCCCTCCATCACATGCGCCCGCTCTCGTTCGTGCAAGACCAAGGCATGATCGTAGCGCTCCACCACCAGCTCCTTCACAATGCGCTTCAGGTCGGCGAAATCGATGACCATGCCGTCCTTCGGATCACCCGGTGAATCCGCCGGAACACCACTGATGGTGACGTCCAGCACGTAGCTATGTCCGTGGATGTTCGCGCACAGGCCATCGTGGCAGCGCAGGGCATGGGCCATCTCAAAGGTGAAGCGCTTGGTCACGCGCAGGGTCCGCTGTTCCATGCCGCGAAGGTGCGCACTGTGCAGGAAATGGGGGAGGTCTCCTACCGATGATCATCTTCGTGCTGGGAATGCGTCTTGCTTTTACCCCCCGTACACGTCTTAATTGACATATAGGAATACCTGCATTCCGAATTGACAGTATCATCCGATCGAAGCGATCTTTGACTGATATGGATGTGGATGTAACATGCTCATGCAGATAATGCCATTGCATCTTGATGAACATAGCTATCTCATTGTTGTCCTAGGGTTTCATCGATAAAACAACAAAGGTGCCTCGTAAGACACCTTTGCTGACTTTCACCGTCTCCAATAACAGCTCGGACGGCACGAGGTTGATGCAGCTACTGCGGAGGTAAGAGCACTTTATCGATAACGACCACCAAACCGTTCGCAGCTTCCGCAGTACCAATAACCTTGGCGCCACTTATTGTAACGGTTCCGTCCTCGGCCACAGTGAACTGCGTGTCCTTCAAGTTGGCCATGTTCAGTTTGCGGCCGTTGGTCATCTTCTCCGGCTGGAACACACCCACCGCCACATGGTATTCAAGGATGTCTTGCAGCTTCTCCTTTTTTTCTGGCTTCAGCAGTTCCTCCAGCGTGCCGGCGGGTAGGGCATTGAAAGCCGCATCAGTGGGTGCAAACACTGTGAAGGGCCCGGCATTTGAAAGTACATCCTCGTACTTTATGTGCTGCACGGCGGCCACCAAGGTCTTGTGATCGGGCGATTTTACGGCAACACCCACGACGGTTGGTTTACTGAATTCATCAACCACAGCGCTCTGGCCGACGGAGGGTGTTGCGGAGTTGGTCGCATTGGTGGCCGAAGCCTCGTCAGCGGGTGCACCGCACGCGGCGAACAGCATCAGCAGGCCACCAAGGAGCAAGGGAACGGGGGAGGTCAAGCGTTTCATGGGGTGTTGTTTGGTATCAATTCCACCGCCGCTAATTTCATGGGACTATTCTATCCGGTTCATGATAGTTGTCATCATAAGTAAAAATGTCCGTCAACCCCGCACAAGTGCACCACAGACCAGTAGGGCCATGGCCAGGGTGGTTACCAACGCCACATGCACCGCCAGACCCGGTAGCCGTTCGGCGGAGAGCCGCGGGATGATCCGCAACCGCGCATGGGCCCCGACCGCAGCGGTAGCCAGCAGCAATAGCAGCTTAACAGCTATCAAGGTATGCAGGCGGTCCGCGAAGGTGAAGGCATCCAGCACACCTTGCACGAAGCGATGCGCTAGCATCAGACCTGTGACTACCTGGATGATGAGCGCAGGGATGCCGATGCGCTCATAGCCCTGTTCGAAGCTGCGGATGCGTTCTACATCACGCGTGGCCAGCGCCCCGGGTACGATGGTGAGCAGCAGCACCAGGTGACCACCGACCCAGATGGTAGCGCCCAATAGGTGCAGAACGATCAATATGGTGTACCCCATTGGTCAGAGATCTTTCTTTCGGAACACGCGGAATGCTCCCCATGTGGGCATCAGCACCCACGAGATCAGGATGGCACCGGCCATGGCCATGCCGGCCGCACTGCCGAAGAAGCTCTTGTACACCGCGCCGCTATACCCCATCATGGCCGCCAGGTCGATCTCCAGCATCACCAGGATGCGCGCGAGGTCGATGGGGTTGAGCGCGGCGAGCGGCACCACGAAGGGTTCCACGGGATAGTCGCTGGTGGTGAACATCAGCCACATCAGCATGGCATCGTACACCAGCACAAAGCCCAGCCAGAGCACCAGCGCCATGCCCACGCCGCGCGCCTTCTCCCGCTGACGCAGGGCGATGAGCGCACCGAGCGCCGCAAAGACCAGCACTAGGGCCGATCCCGACAAGGAGAGCATCAGTGCCGATGGGCCGGGCGCATGCACCAGCAACGGCAATCCGAGCCCGAACCCCTGTGCCACGAGCAGCGCGGTGGCCAAGGCCAGTAATTGTCCGCCCAGGATGGACTGTCGTGCGATCGGCTGCACGGCGAGTAGTTGGGTGAACTCCTGTATGTCGTAGAGGTAGACCACCGTGAAGACAAGCGCGATGAGGGGCACCAGTGCCAGCACCACCTGCACCAAGCTCAGCATGGCCTTCATGGGGTCGTCCTCGAGGAGGAAGAGTCCCTGTGAGAGGGCGAGCATGAGCAGCGCATAACCCAGCACGAAGCGGTTCCGGGCCAGGTCGATGAGCGTGTATTTGAACACCTTTCCCATGGTCTGTCAGTGTGTGGGTCGGGGTTCGTTCATCTGCTCCAACAGGCGCGGCAGTCCCTGGGCCAGCCGGGTCGCTCCGGTCCGCTCCAGGATGTCGTTCATAGGCAGCAGGAAGCGCAGCGCGCCGTCCTCCAAATAAGCCACGCGGTCCGCCAGGGCCTCCACTTCCTCCATCAGGTGGGAGGTGATCAGCACAGTGCCTCCACCATCGCGCAGCGCTCCCGCCTCCTTCAAGACACGCGCGGCGCTCACGGGGTCCAGACCTGCTGTGGGCTCGTCCATTACCAGGATGGTGGGATGCGTGCGGAAGGCGAGCACCGCGCTCACCTTTTGACGTGTGCCACCGCTCAAGGTGGAAAGGCGTTTGTCCAACTGCCGGTCCAGGCCCAGTTCGGCGATGAGGCGATCATCCAACTGGTCCGGCGCCAACCCGCGCACATCGGCCATCATGGCAAAGAGCTGCGCGATGGTGAGCGAAGGCGGGAACTGCGAGATCTGTGGCATGTAGCCGATGCTGTTCCGGTAATCGGGTTGCGGGGCGCGGGCATCGATCACGGTGTCCTCCACGATTATGCGTCCTTCGGTGGGATGCACCAGCCCCAGCAGGCACTTGATCAGCGTGGTCTTGCCGCTGGCATTGGGACCGATGAGCATCACCACCTCCCTCTTGTGAAAGGTGAGGTCGGCGCCACGCAGCGCCCATAGCTCGCCATAGCGCTTGCCCAGCCCCTCACATGTGACGCGTGGCTCAGCCATGGGCCGCAAAATAGGGCATGCTGCAGGCCAGCAGCAGCCAGGCGAACAACATGGAGGATGGAACGGATCGGCGTGCCATCACCGTACCCGCAGGCTTTTCCACCTTCGCGGTCGTCCCCGGGGGACGCATCCGGGGACGGTCATCCTTCATGGCTTCAGGCGTCAGGGAGGGCAGCAGGCGTTCTGCGCGGTCCAGCAGCGCCACGAAGAGGCTGCGCGAGAACACCATGGCATACGGCTGGCGCTCCACCAGCAGGGTGAAGAACCCCAGCGGCCGGTGGGGCACATCGCCCGTGCCATCGCGGTCCAGGTCGTAGCCCGTGTAACGGTCCCAGTAGTTGCCTTCCACGGTGTTCAGCATCAGCGATCCATTGGTGCTCAGGTCGAAGGTGTTCCCTGCGAACGTATTGCCCCTGAAGCTGGAGCCCGTGGCGTTCGCGAACAGTCGCAACGCCCAACCGTTGGAGCGGAAGGTGTTCGACCGCACCTCCAGCCGGTTGCATCCGTCCACCATGATCCCGGTGGTGTTGTCCACGAACTCGTTGTCCGAGATCTCGCCGTCGTTGATCTCCTTCAAAAGCAGCCCATAGGCGCTGGCCCCGCGGTTGGCCAGAAAGTGGTTGCGCTTCATCACGATCTGCTTGCTGAACATCACCGCCACACCGGCCCCATTGCGCTCGAAGTGGTTGTCCATGTAAGCATCGTTGTTGCTGAACATGAAGTGTAGGCCGTAGCGCAGGTTGTGCATGGTGGTGTTGCGCTCGATGGTGGAACCGGTGACGAACTCGAAGTAGATGCCGTCCCGGTGGTACTCTACCCAATTATCTAGGATCCTGGCGGCGCTGCACTTCCACAGGTGGATTCCGTTGGCCATCGACTCCTCCTCGCCGGGGCGGCCCTGTACGGTATTGCCCTGGACCAGTGCCCCCTTGGCACCGCTCAGGTAGATGGCGAAGAAGCAGTGGTCGAAGTGGTTGCCCACAATACGCGCACCGGTGCAATTGGCCACCTTCAGGCCCGCCTTGTCGTCCAGGTTACTACGACGCGGGTTGCGGAAGGTGAGCCCTCGGACCTCCACACTGTCGGCCTTCACCAGCAGGGCATCGTCCTCGTTGAGACCATCGATCACTGCACCAGGTCGGCCCCAAAGGGTCAGTCGCTTTTCGATGACCAGTGCGCCCTCGGCAACTGTGCCTTCGATAACGATGGTATCACCGGGTGCGGCGCTCAGTAAAAGGTTCTTCAGCGTAGGATCTCCACCGCCGCGATGCATCCATGTAAGCGCCCGTGCAGGCGCCACGATGGCTAACACCACGAGCAGTAGGAGCAGCGTCCGCATTATTCCTGGAGAACAGCACGCGCAGCCTTCCAATCCAGGTGCTTCACCTCTTTGCCCGACACGGCCTGGTCCCGTTCGGCTCCTCGGGCGAACGCGGCCATATCGCCCCGCATTGGGCTGCGGAACTCTGGTCCATGGAGGTAGAGCGCCTGCGTGGCGTCGATCAACTGCCCGGGATGGGCGTGATCGCACACGTACCAGCCGGCCACCTGGTCCTCGGCCACCGTACCCTTGCCAACGAACTGTACCATGCAGGATAGGTCATCGAAGGCGTATTGCCGACCCTTCATGGTGGTGAGGGCCGCGCCGAACTTCTGGTCCACCACGTTCATGCGACAGTGGGCGCATTCGGCCTTGCCGAATTCGATGCGCGGCGGCTGTTGACCGCAGGACCAGAGCGCGGGCAGCAACAGCAGCAGGAGGGAGGATATCAAGGTGCGGGACATCATGGGACAATTGGGTTCACGTGCTTGGCCTTGAGCTTTTTGCGTAGATCACGTACTTCCAGATAGTAGACACCGGCCAGCAGCGCCATCACGCCGAATAGGATCCACCCACCGATATCCGGGGTGGACCACGCGTCGAAGTTGAGCAGCTGTTTGTGGCCGATCAGGGGTGGTTGATAAGCCATGCCCTCGACCTTGATCGCAGCCCGGGGATCGAGCTCGTGTCCATACTTGTAGCCCCAGTCCCACATGCGCCACAGGGCCCACGCACCGAAGGCCGAGAGCGCCACCAGACCGCCCACCAGCAGGATGCGCCGTCCCCACGCGGCGGCCACCAGACCCAGTACCGCCAGCACCACGATGATCTTTGGCAGGACGTCGAACTCGGCGAACATCTCATCCTTGATGTGGGCCATGCCGATGTAATGGTTCAAACCGTTGATCTTCTCGGTATCGCCGGAGAAGTGATCCGCCCAGATCTGCATGTACAGTCCCTCGGGGTATTGTGGAGCAGCCAGATCGATCCTCCATATGGGTAAGTACAGCAGTGCGAACAGCGCAGCAGCTGCGAGCGCGATCATCACGCGGGAGATGGGTCTCATGGTGTGTGCGTCTTGCATGGTTGTTCCGGTGAGCGCCACGGCCACGGCGCGTTACCGGGGCCGTGCCAGTGTTCACCAGTTGTGATCCCGGTCGGTCATTACATCTCGGCGTCCACGCTCACCGTGTAGGCCTCCAGCGGTACATTGCTGCTGGCTGGGCTCACGCGAACGTAGCCCTGCATTTCTTGGTGGAGGGCGGAGCAGAAGTCCGTGCAATACATAGGCCATACGCCCACGCGGGTCGGGATCCACTTCAGCGTCTGGGTCTCACCGGGCATGATCAGCAGTTCAGCATTGGCGGCACCCTTGATGGCGAAGCCATGCGGAACGTCCCAGTCCTGCTCCAAGTTGGTGACGTGGAAATACACCTCGTCGCCCAGCTTCACGCCCTCGATGTTGTCCGGAGCAAAGTGCGAGCGGATGGTGGTCATCCACACGTGTACCTCCTTCCCCCGGCGTTCCACCTTGGTCTCCTTCTCGCCCTTGGCCACGAAGGGGTGGTGATTCTCCTCGATCTTGTAGAACTTCACCTCGCGCGGCTTCACCAGTTCGGCCGGAATGGCCTGCGCGTAGTGCGGTTCACCCGTGGTCGGGAAGTCCAGCAGCAGTTCCATCTTGTCGCCTTCGATGCTGTACAGTTGGGCGCTCTGCGTTAGCTCGGGTCCGGTGGGCAGGTAGCGGTCCTTGGTGATCTTGTTGTAGGCGATCACGTACTTGCCCCAGGGCTGCTTGCTATCGCCGCCGGGTACGCACAGGTGACCGATGCTGTAGTAGGTGGGCACGCGGTCCACCACTTCCAATTTCTCCACGTTCCATTTCACGATCTCGCTGCTCACGAAGAAGCTGGTGTAGGCATTGCCGTTCGCATCGAACTCGGTGTGCAGAGGGCCAAGGCCGGGCTTCTTCACCTCGCCATGCAGGACGCTCTCATACTTCAGCACAGGGATGCCGGCGAAGTCTCCTTCCACCTCATTGGCTGCGATGGCCTTCTGGATCTTTTCGAAGCTGAATACGGGGATGAGGGCGGCCAGTTTGCCGCTACCAACAATGTACTTGCCGGTGGGATCCACGTCGCAGCCGTGGGGGCTCTTGGGGCAGGGCATGAAGTACAGCAGGCCGGGGTGATCCTTCGGATCTAGCTGCAATACGTCCTCGTAGACGGTGGACTCCGTGCTATGGGTCTCTTCGTTCCACCAGTTGCTGTAGTGCCTGCCCGGTACACGCTTGCCCTTGCCTTCCTTGGCGAGCTGTTCGGCAAGCTTCCAGTTCACGGCCATGATGAAGTCCTTGTCGCGCTGGCTGGCGTTCACCTCCATGAGGCTGTAGGCCTGCTCGGTGTTGTAGCAGCTGAAAAAGAACCAACCCTCGCTCGGACCTTTGCCGGCATGGCTCAGGTCGAAGTTCACGCCTGGCGTGGCGATCTGGAACGCGATGCTCATCTTGCCCGTCCCGGGATCCGGGTGGATGAAGCTCACGTTGCCCTTGAAGTTCTCCTTGTAGCTCTTAATGGGCACGTCGCGTGAAGCGTCGTCACCCATGGGTACGCTGAAGCGGGTGCCAGCCACCACGTACTCGCTGTTGCCCGTGGTGAACGGGGAGCTATGGTTGCCCGCACTGTTCGGTATCTCGATGATGCTCTTCGTTCGGAAGGTCCCAAGGTCCACCAGGGCGATGCGCGGCGTATTGTTGCCGTTGATGAAGCACCATTTGCCATCGGGTACACCGTTGGTCTGTGAGAGCTCCGGGTGGTGGCTGTCATCCCAGGGAATGAAGCCATAGCTCGTAGTGAGCATGCCCTTGGTCTCCTCGCTGTATCCATAGCCGCTCTCCGGGTCTACACTGAAAACGGGTACCTCGCGGAACAGGCGGCCGCTCGG
The DNA here is from genome assembly GCA_025455765.1 of Flavobacteriales bacterium. Lineage (GTDB taxonomy): Bacteria > Bacteroidota > Bacteroidia > Flavobacteriales_F > PHOS-HE28 > PHOS-HE28. The sequence continues at coordinate 12,232 of JALOLX010000035.1, forward strand.
GAGGCCGTACACGGCAAGCTGGCCGCTGAAGCCGCCGCTCACGAAATTGTAGAACTCATCGTGCGTGCCGGGCTTCACGTAAACCTTGCTCGCGGCATCGCCTGTGACCGCCGACTTGGTGGTGTTCGGTTTGCAGCCTGGAAGGCTGTTCAACAATAGGAAGGTGCCAGCGGCGAGCGCCACCGATACACCGGAGTACAACAAGGGACGGTCCATGGATGATCGGGTTGAGGGTCGTTCGTAAGTCGTTGCGTCACAGCGTCCGCATGTATTCGAGGACTTCGCGGCCCTCTTCCTTGCTCAGTCCTTGGTTCGGCATGCGCACAAGGCACTCCTCCAAACCCTTCTGGGCCTCAGGGTCGGTTTCGAGCATCACATCGATGTTCAGGATCATGTTCATGATCCATTCCGGCTGGCGGCGCTCGGTGATACCCTTCCAGCCCGGGCCCACCACCCGGTTGGCACCCGTACTGTGACAGGCTTGGCATTTTACATCGTAGGTGCTCCGGCCCTTTTCCGCCTTTGCCTGATCGATGTCACCCAGCGCAATGTCGGCTGCAGTCAACAAACCACTGGTGTTCTTGCCTGTTCCACCGGCGCTGGTGGGTGGTGCACCGCCAGCACTGGGAGGCCCGGCAGGGGCGCTCCCGCCACCGCCGCAGGCGATGAGCAGGGTCGTAAGGGTGGCCATCATCAGGCCGGGCAGTATGGTTCGCTTCTTCATGATAGGGGTGGCTTCGTTACTGAGGATGCAAATATCAATCGGATAAAAGGATCCGGAACATGACATAGATCATGTGGATGCCTGATGATCTGCAAGTATGTTCGGCCCGCCATTCCCTCTGCACCTGTTCGCATGCGCACTTGGTTCTTCATTGCCCTTGCCGATCTTCTTGCCGCGGCCATCATCGGTCTGCTGCTGCGTATCATGTTCCTCGTAGAGCTGCCTTTCGTGCGCTTTCGTCCATGGCTGCACGGGCACTCCCATGTGGCGCTCCTGGGCTGGCTCTTCATCGGCTTGGTGGTCGTCCTGCTCCATGATGGGGGGCGTGGCCGTCCTCACCCCCGTCTTTGGCTGATACTGACCGGGCTGCAGCTGGCGGTTGTGGTCATGCTGTTCAGCTTCCCCTTACATGGCTATGGTGCCGTGTCCATCGCGGCCTCCTCGGTCCATTTGCTGCTCTCTTTCGCAGCACTCTCGCTCCTCTGGCGTGCAAGCCGCCACTGGGATCCCGCAGGCAGCGGTCGCGTCACCCGGTGGGCCATTGTGTTCTTCGCCCTTTCCACGCTCGGTATCCTCGCCATTGGGCCCATCATCGCCACCGGTCACCAAGGGAGCGAGGTGTACTATTGGGCCGTTCAGTTCTTCCTGCATTTCCAATTCAATGGCTGGTTCTGGTTCGCAGCCATGGCCCTTGGACTT